>NZ_QOCB01000154.1 GCF_003318165.1 Psychromonas sp. B3M02 | reverse complement strand
CCGTAATAATCATAAGCTGAATCACCTTTCAATTGGCGATAATCAATACCTAACAGCACATTATGTTTAATGCCAGCAATATCAATGACACCGGATAATTGATTGTCTATTGCATAAGCTTCTGAACTTTCATCTGTACTATAAATGTATCTTTCAAGATCGCCAGTTGTTTCATCATAAGATGCATAGTGGTAAGTGTTCTCTTGATATAAGTCAGCTTTGGTATAACGTGCATTTTGTAAGAATGTCCAATTTGAATTAAAGTCATGGCTAAATTTATAACCTAACATTAATACTTCACGTTCATAAGTACTCCAATTCTCATCCCCTACAAACGTACTTGTGCTAGTTGTCCCATTCTCATTGTCATACAGTGAGCCTGAAGAAGGAATGGCTGAGTTCATGCCCATATCGGGATCATTTTGATAATACACATTTAAATTAAGTGAGTCTTTTTCCGTAATGTCCCAAGTAATAGAAGGTGCTAATAGGTAACGTTCTTCGCCTGTTGTGTCTACTTGCCCATCTTTTTTACGTGCAAGGCCAATGAAACGATAAGAGACATCACTATCACCAATCTGACCTGTAGAATCGATAGAAAATTGCTTCATATCACTAGTGCCCACTTTCACACCAATGTCAGTTTTAGATTCAACTTGAGGGGCTTTAGCGATCATATTGACCATACCACCCGGTGGCATTGAACCATACAATACCGATGTCGGTCCTTTAAATACTTCAACCTGCTGTAATGCAATAGGATCTATTTGCGGTTGAAGATTCCAACCTGTCAGTTGTTGAAGCATTAAGCCGTCATAGTAACTTTGGCTACTAGAAAAACCTCGGATCATAAAGGTATCGTACATAGTCACTGCGCCACCTTTAGTCTCAGTAATAACACCTGGTGTATAACGTAGTGCTTCATTAAGAGACTGTGCACTTCGTTCTGCTAATAACTCGGCATCAATAACATTAATAGCTTGAGGGGTTTCTTCTGGTGTTAATGACGTTTTAGTCGCAGTATTTCGATATGCTTTACCCATAACCGAGATAGTATCTAATTCAGTTACATTGTCAGATTGCTCAGCAGCAACAATGTGTGAGCTAAATAAAGCGACGGCAATAACAGATGCTAAGGTAGTTGGTTTGAAATACTTGGTTCCATTTGGAGTAGTCATGATAATCTATTGCTTCCATTTATTTGATAATGATTATTATTTAGATATTATCAATTTATAAATGAAAAACTTAACAATTTGGTGCAAAGTATATGTCGAAATGAACTATTTTTACTTTTTGACTGTCGCTTTTTGTAAAATAGGTAACCAATATTCAACGTCTAGTCTTGATTTATCTATTTGCTTTTTGTAAACCTCTAACTCATGACCATCCCATAATTCATACTCTGAGTTAGGTAACCAAAAAAAGACAAACCATTCGACTATCTTCGCAAACATTTCTGTTGGACCCTCAAAGGAGAGGACGGCATAATCTTGATCGGTTAAATCAATATGCGCTGCTTCTTGTAGTGGAATGGCAGTCCCCGCTAAATAAGTTAGTTGCCCTTCTTGCTCGGCATCATCAGCACTAATCACCCCAAAGTATTGGTCCGTGACAATATGTTGTGCTTTGGAAAATGTTTCAAACTTTTTCCATGTATCAGGCACAGTGTTCATATAATCAGGTGCAGCAGAAGCGATCCCTTTAATTTTATTTTCTACACCGTATATGGTCATGTTAGGTAAATGCTCTATGCGTATCTGCACAAACAAGGAGTTTAATTGAGATTCCGTAAACGGGCTTTTAGTCAAAGGTTTTTTAATTCCCATTCTTAGTCCACGTTTCTGATATTGTTTAGGACTCATATTAAAATAGGATTTAAATGCACGACTAAATGAAATTTCCGAACCAAAACCTAGCATATAAGCAATATCGATCATTCTATTACCATTAGCTAACACTAACTCGGCTGCTTTTGATAATTTTTGTTGGCGAACATAGCTAGCTACATTTTGCTGGGTATACTCTTGAAAAATCCGTTGTAATTGCCACCGAGACCAACAACTTTTGCTGGCAAGATCTTCTAATGAAAGTGGGAGATGCAATGAATTTTCAATATAATCAAGTACCGACTCGATACGATTCAATGAGTTGTTGGTTGGTCCTTTCACGAGAAACTCTGCTTCCTTATATTGCTAATCACTCATTAATCATGATAAACAAAGGTATAGCCCTATTAGTAGCTAATACAAATGACTATCATTTAAAGAGTGCTTACTATACAGGGTTGAGTTTACGGGGTTAAATAAAATTTTAATATAGAAAAGTAAACTATCGGAATATCAACTGGAAGTTCAAACAGATATAAGTTCTTATCTTTAATTAAAATAAAAACTTATATAGTTAATTAGATTAACTCATGTCAGGTTCAAATAGATTACGTTTCATATAAAATTTAACCCAAAGTGCAGCAATGATACTAATCACACACAAAATAGAACTACTAATGGTGCATTGCATATGACTGTATCAATATGCTAAATAACTCTGTTTAAAGAACAAAAAAGCACCTGAGTAACAGCTGCTTTTTACGAAACTTACAACGAA
>NZ_QOCB01000098.1:786-2011 GCF_003318165.1 Psychromonas sp. B3M02 | reverse complement strand
GGTTAAAGCTACCCAAGAGGCGGCCAAAGACGGGAGAAATGATAATAAGGTTATATTCAAATTGTATGAGATATCAGTGCACAACTCTAAGGCGACCATTCCAATGAAGTGCATCGCCCAAACACCGCCACCTAATGCGATACTACCGATTAAGATCGAGATACGTTTACGTGTGGGTGTTGCATTATATGCTTGATGGGCTATTTGAAATCCCATGTATGAAGATAATATTGCTATACACAATGAAATAATGACTAGCCATGGATTATAGCTAGAAAGGGCAAATAAGTTGTATTCATTGTATTCAAAAAGCAATGATATTTGTTCAGTCATATAGTCAGCACCGACTTAAAATAAAAAAATATGCTGTAATAGCATTAAAGTAGTTTGATTTTCTAATTTCTAGACCATGTGAATCTATAAGATAATTGGCGCAGTGTAAGAAGGGAAAACAGCAGTAACTTTCGACCTTAATTCCTTATTATTAGCCTCATCCTATGAGATAAAATGTCTCGTTAGATAATCTTGTACTTAGTATGTAACCTAATGACCGAATAGACGGTCTGGTTCTCTTATATTGGTAATATTATATATCTATCGGCAGGTGTGATAAAAAATGAAGTTTTTTCTAAAAATTTATTTTTATCAAACCATGATTAACAAGTTGAGCTTAGACTTTAGTGTCAAACGTATGTTACAGCAATTAAAATAGTTCAATTTTTATACTTTTTAAACAAGAGTTTATAAAAAATTATATTTTTACTTTAAATATGCAAATATTTGATAAAGGGGGGGTGCCAATAGTGTTTATTGGCACAGGTTTGAATTACGCTTTTTCACGCTGTTTCATTTTTTGCGCTTGTTTAATCGCTCTGTTTTCTTCTAGCTGACTCACTGCATCTGAACCAATATGGTTTTGACCGCGCTGCTCAGATAAACGAATTTGCTTTTCACGCTCAAGAAAACGTTGTTTTTGCTCTTCAGAAAGTGAATCATGACATTGATGACAGCTAACGCCTTGCATGTATTTGTCTGATTTTTTATCTTCTTCGGTAATAGGTAAGCGACAACCGTGGCATTGGTCATATTGACCTTTTTCTAGCTGGTGGTTCACTGATACGCGATTATCGAAAACAAAACACTCGCCTTTCCACATAGTTTCTTCTTCAGGTACTTCTTCTAGGTATTTTAATACACCGCCTTCTAAGTGGTAAACTTCATCAAA
>NZ_QOCB01000098.1:0-712 GCF_003318165.1 Psychromonas sp. B3M02 | reverse complement strand
ACTTCATCAAAACCTTGTTCTTTTAGGTAAGCTGTTGATTTTTCACAACGAATACCACCAGTACAAAACATAGCTACTTTCTTATGTTTTTCTGGATCTAGGTTTTCTTTAACGTACTCTGGGAATTCACGGAAGTTAGTGGTTTTTGGATCCACTGCATTCTCGAAGGTACCAATGCTAATTTCATAATCGTTTCGAGTATCAACCAGTAAGACTTCAGGGTCGCTGATTAATGCATTCCAATCTTTAGGCTTTACATAAGTTCCTACTGTACGGTTAGGATCAATGCCCTCCACACCCATGGTAACAATCTCTTTTTTCAGTTTAACCTTAGTGCGATAGAACGGGTTTTCATCATCAAATGAAAACTTAGCAGTAAGAGATGCTAACCGAGGATCCGCTTTTAGCCAATTTAGGACATTATCAATACCTTCTTGATCGCCTGCGATGGTTCCGTTGATTCCTTCGCTTGCTAACAATAAAGTGCCTTTAACTTGGTTTGCATTCAATATATTAAGTAATGGGGTTTGAATCTCTTCGTAATTGGCTAGTTCAACAAACCTATATAAAGCACAAACAACTGTATTTGACATGTTTTTTCCTCGTTCTACGGACCGAAACGTAAATTAGCCACGCATTATACGAATAGAAACGGCATTAGCAATTTTTATATTGTCTTAATTTTAATCTAATTTTCCTCATAAAATTTTTA
>NZ_QOCB01000127.1:1742-4705 GCF_003318165.1 Psychromonas sp. B3M02 | reverse complement strand
TAAATAGCTAAATAACTAAAAAAGTCAATCGAAGGAAAAGAGCTAATAACGTCAACTTAGATGGCGTTATTAGCTATATAACGAGTGATTACTTAGGTTTTTTGGCTAACACAGCATCGATATCTGCAGCTGAGTGGCGTTCTTGTACTTTTTCCCACTCTTCACCGAAAGGACGATTTACCGTGCGGCCACGTTGAAATCCTTGACGTTGTTCAAGTAACTTAGCCCAACGCATAACGTTAGTGTAAGCCTCAACTTGTAAGAATTCAGCAGCATCATATAAGTTACCTAATACTAGGTTACCGTACCAAGGCCAAATTGCCATATCGGCAATAGTGATCTCTTCACCAGTAACAAAAGTGTTATTGGCTAGTTGCTTATCTAATACATCAAGTTGACGCTTCGCTTCCATCGCAAATCGATTAATTGGATATTCAAACTTTTCATCCGCATAGGCATAAAAATGGCCAAAACCACCTCCTAAAAACGGAGCTGAGCCTTGTGCCCAAAATAACCAGTTGAATGTAGCGGTTCGCGCTGCACCTGATGCTGGTAAGAATTGATCAAACTTTTCAGCTAAGTGCACTAAAATAGATGCAGATTCAAAAACATTAAGGTCATCCCCGCTTGTTTTATCAACAAGTGCTGGTATTTTAGAGTTTGGATTAACTTCTACAAAACCAGATGAAAATTGATCACCTTCACCAATATTAATTAAATAAGCATCATACTCAGCTTCACTAATACCTAAAGCTAATAACTCTTCAAGCATGATAGTTACTTTCTGACCATTAGGAGTACCTAATGAATATAACTGTATTTTATGCTCACCTGACGGCAAAACCTTGTCATGTGTAGCACCTGACTCCGGTCGATTAATGTTAGCCCACTTGTTGCCACCATTAGTATCATGTACCCAAATTTTAGGTGGGACATATTGTTCAGTCATATTCACTCCTTATTGATAAATTAAGCTTTTGGGTAGTTTGAAGGGAAGAAAGCACGTTTGGCTTCTTCATCAAACTCTTTTTTAAATTCAACGTCTTTTGCAATGTTACGCGCACGAGCAACAGCAGGACGACTATCAATACTGTTAAACCAACGTTGTAAGTTAGGGTATGGAGCTAAACCTTCTTCTCCAAGTACCACAGGTGCCTTGTCAATCCAGCCCCATGCAGAAACATCTGCAATAGTGAATTCATCACCTACGATAAACTCACGGCCTTCCATATGTGTATCTAATACTTCATAGTGGCGTTGTGCTTCACGCAAGTAACGGTTAACTGCATAGTCTAAGCCTTCTGGCGCTGCATGTCTAAAATGTACAGATTGACCAGAGTAAGGACCAAGTCCAGAAGCAATGAACATTAACCATGATAGCATTTCACCACGATATTCTGGTTTACCCGTTAATTTACCTGATTTTTCAGATAGGTACATTAAGATAGCGTTTGAATCAAAAACACGAGTTTCGTCATCAATAATAGCAGGTGTTTTAGCGTTTGGGTTGATCGCTTTGTACTCAGGGGTATGTTGCTCACCTTTTAATGTATCAAGAGGAACCACTTCGTAAGGTAAACCTGTTTCTTCTAGGAAAAGTGCTACTTTCATTGGGTTAGGTGTATGGTGAAAATAAAATTTAATCATGTGAGACTCCCTCTTTAATTGAACACTCATTCAAACATATTTATAACGATCGTTCAAGTTGTTTTAATATTATCTGGAACACTGCTATTGAGCTTACTATTATCAAACAGAGGGTAAAAAAAATTCACTAAAAATTGCTTTAAAGTGAATTTATAATCGTGAGAAGGATTTGGCACTAGATAAGGTTACATTAACTAATAATTACCCAATTCAAGTACAGTGGTCGCAGTAACTTGAGCGCCCTTCATTGCCTTTACTGTCACATAGTAAGCATGATCTTTCGCACCAGAGCATGGTGGCATATAAGCGCCTTCTTTATCCCAACCGGGACTACGATGCGCTTCTATCATAGTAACTTTTTCAGGTAAGTCATATGAATGACCTGCAACTTTAGGTATAGCAACAGACGTCGTCATTGAGTCAATTTCATAACTCATTACACCATGGCCACCATTATTCATTTTTTCAGAATCTCTATCACTATAGGCCAGTACGATAGAATCGGATCCTGCAGGGATTTCTGACACTTTAAGTGCAGGTGTCATTGGGTTTTGACCACCAAACTTCTGACATTGTTGCCCTTCTGGTATCTTAACGCCATCCCATGCCGAATCCGTTAATTCAACTTCAATCGCTGATGCGTAATTAGAAAAACAACCCGCAAGTATAGTCGTCGCTAACAATTTATATTTCATAAAAACTCCTTTTTTAATGTCATTATTTAATAGCAGCCAATGGCAATCAATGTTATCTATTGTTACGTTAAGGCAGGGTTATGAGGTAATGAATCATTAAGTTAAGCTGTTTAAAGAAACATTTGTTACCTTTAAAACAGCTTATCTTATCTAAGAGGTTAATAACTGCCTAAGTACTTATATTACTTTGCTAGCTAATGCATTCTCATTTTTAGAGCTGCGTATGTTGAACAAAGTTATCATGACTATGAGTGCTAAACCAACAGTATTAACATAAGGCTGATGTACTAGCATAGCAAAAGCTGAAACTAATAACACTATACGAGAAAGCAGTGATAATTTAGTCGCTAAGCGCCCTTCAATACATCCAGCAAAGGCAACAATTAACCCAACAGTTAGCACTATTGCAACAACAAAGTCTACATTTTTACCTTCCATCCAGATTAAGCCTGAAAATGCCATCATAATTGGAATAATAAAAAAGCCTTGTGCTAATTTAAAGGCTTGTACCGCAGATTTCATCGGAGAGGTATTAGCAATACCTGCAGCAGCAAAGGCAGCTAAGGCTATAGGCGGTGTTACATTTGAGGTTTGTGATAACCAGAAGACAATCATATGTGC
>NZ_QOCB01000127.1:0-1530 GCF_003318165.1 Psychromonas sp. B3M02 | reverse complement strand
CAGAAGACAATCATATGTGCCGCTAATAACCCAACTCCTAACTCAGTCAAACTTGGCACGGCCATGATAGATAATACGATATAAGCCGCAGTTACTGGTAACCCCATTCCTAAAATCACAGCTGCAATAGCAATAAGTCCTAATACAGACCATAGATGACCACCTGAAAGCGCCATCAGGAATTGCGTGAACTGCAAGCCAATACCCGTTTGTCCTACTACACCTACAACAATACCTGCTGTACCGCAGGCAACACTGATTGGCAGTGCTAAAATTGCCCCTTCTTTCATACCTTCAAAGAATACACCAATAGTAATTCTACTATGCTTACGGCACATTGCCGCCACAAGAATAGCAACACAACCTGTAATGCCTACTAGGATCGGTGAATAACTCATCAATAAAAGCGTAGTAATAAGAATTAAAGGCACTAAAAAATGCCAGCCTTCTTTTAATACTACGGATATTTTTTCAGTTACATCCATCCCATGTAACCCTAATTTACAAGCCATTAAATGCACATAAAGTAAGGTACAAGCAAAATACAAAATAGCCGGAGCAATAGAAACTAATAAGATTTCACTGTAAGGAATACCTGTAAACTGAGCCATTACAAAGGCACCTGCTCCCATTACAGGTGGCATGATTTGTCCGCCAGTTGAAGCAGCGGCTTCAATTCCAGCAGCTTGCTCAGACTTATAGCCTAATTTCTTCATCATAGGGATGGTTAAAGCGCCTGTTGTTACTGTATTAGCAATCGCAGAGCCAGAGATAGAGCCTAAAGCCGCTGATGCTAATACACTTGCTTTCGCTGGACCACCACGGTATTTACCGGCTAGTGAAAATGATGCATCAATAAAGAATTTACCTGCTCCAGTGACTTGTAAAAACGCCCCAAATAATACGAAAATGAAAACCACACCTGCTGCAATCGCTAACGGCGCACCATAAATACCGTTAGTAGAGAATATATGGAATCTCACAATCTCTTCAATTGAAAAACCTTTACTAGCCACTGAACCGGGTAAATAATTACCAAAAATGGCATAAGTAAGGAATAAAGCTGCAATTAACACCATCACCATACCAACGGTCCGGCGTGTCGCTTCTAAAAGCAACACCATAATAATTAATCCCGATAACTGATCTAATGAGGTTAAGCCGTCCATTAGGAACATGATGTCGTCATAATCAAAAGACACTATCTGATAAGAAGCCCAAGCAATGGCTGCAATACACACAATATCAATTGTACGACCCAGCATATAAATAGCGGTTGATTTTTCTGACTTGACTAAGGGGAGCGTTAAAAACACTAAAATAAGCACCCAACTTAAATGAATAGGTCTAAATACAGGTGCAGATAAATCTGCAGTAATGCCTTGCCAGATTTGAAATACAGAAAGTGAGATGGCTGCTAATGCAGCAATTAAAACGAATTTATCTGAATACCAGCGAGTAGTTGATTCTGTCATGCTTTTCTCCGAAGCGAATTTCTTATACTAATTATATTAAATAAATGATCTAAAT
>NZ_QOCB01000122.1 GCF_003318165.1 Psychromonas sp. B3M02 | reverse complement strand
GGCTAATAGGACATGTGTGGCCTCAATATATTGATGGTCACGACCTAGAGCAATAGACTGAGCATCAGCTAATGCTAATTGAAATTTACTGGTTAATTTATCTAAACGCATCTTAATTCTCCCAACAAAGATTACTCTTTATAAATGGGTATAAAGATTATAAATTCAAGGTAAATTAAAAAATAAATTGTATAATTTGCAAGCGGTATTTTTTGTTTATGCAATCAATAGCTAGTGCTAATAAGGCATTAATAGAAAGATGAAAGCTTTAGTTCAAATAAATAAAAGTTGCTAAACGCCCTGTTTGTCCATCACGGCGGTAGGAATAAAATAAATGAGGATCATTGTAGGTGCATAATGGTGTAGCGCTAATATTAACACCAGGAAAACCTGTTAAACGTAACCTTGCTAAAGCGTGTAAATCAGCGAACCATTTGCCAGGAGAGCCTGCAATAAAAGCATGTGTAGCCGATGGTTCATGCTCTACAAATAAACGACGTACTTCATCACCTACCTCAAAAGCTTCAGGGCCAATACAAGGCCCTAACCACACTAATAATTGCTGGCTAGGTATTTCCAGCTCTTTACGAATAGTCGTAATGCTATTTTCAATGATACCGTCATATAAACCACGCCATCCTGCATGTATCGCAGCGACAAAAGAGCCTTGTTGGTCAGTGATTAATACAGGTAAACAATCAGCTGTCATCACCACACAAGTGCGTTCTGTGGAAGTTGTCCAACTCGCATCCGCATCAATACCTTGCTTAGTTGAAGCGGATACCTTGATTAACCTATTACTGTGGGTTTGATTTAACCAACAAAAATCGCCAGCACCTTGTGCCTGTTTACTCAGTAATTGTCGGTTAGTCGCCACACTGTTAGGATCGTCTTGTACATGTAAACCTAAGTTTAGCCCCGCGTACTGTTGCTCACTCACTCCACCTAAACGCGTGGTAGAGTAAGCATGAACACGAGCGGGAGCATCCCAATTAGGTTTAATTAATTGCATTGCAGATTTTAGTAATCTTGAGATTGGTTTTCATGGGCAATCGCATCTGCACGTAAAGCAGCCGCTAACACTTTAAAGTCTTCTGGTGGCTCAGCATGCCACTCCATCTCTTCACCTGTGATCGGATGATCTAAACGAAGCATAGTTGCATGTAGAGCTTGGCGTCTAAATCCGCGCAATGCTTCGCTCAACTCGACAGAAGCTCCTTTTGGCGGACGAGGACGACCACCATAAACTGGATCACCCGCTAATACATGACTAATAGACATCATATGGACACGAATTTGGTGAGTACGACCTGTTTCTAGACGTAAACGTAAACGAGTATGTGCACGATATTTTTCAGAAATACGGTAATGAGTGATCGCTTCTTTACCAGCAGTGTGGTTTACAGCCATTTTAGTACGATGTACTTTATCTCGGCCAATCGGTGCATCCACTTTACCACCCGCCGTAAAACAACCAGTAGCAATAGCGTCATACTCACGCGTCATCTGACGAGCTTGTAAACTGGTTACTAGATGCGTTTGAGCGGGTACAGTTTTAGCCACCACCATTAATCCAGAAGTTTCTTTATCTAAACGATGCACAATACCCGCACGTGGTACTTCAGCAATGCTTGGGTAATGGTATAACAATGCATTTAACAAGGTACCACTAGCATTACCAGCACCAGGATGAACCACTAAACCAGCAGGTTTATTGATCACTAGAATATCTTCATCTTCATATACGATATCGATTTCAATTTTTTGCGCGACAAAAGTCACTTCATCTTTTAATTCAGCATTGACCTCGAGTACTTGCCCAGTAAAAACTTTTTCACGTGGCGTCGATGAAACCGTGCCATCGATTTGTACCAAACCAGCTAAAATCCACTCTTTAATACGAGAGCGTGAATAGTCAGGAAAAAGTGCTGCAACCGCTTGGTCTAATCGAAGTCCTAACTGTTCATCTGTTACTTCTGCAGTTAGGTGTATTGCTTGGCTCATAATGTTCTCTTCTTTTAATATTGCGCTGTAATTATGTATTTTTTAAAAAGTATATCGTTTAACAACCTAATCTTGTCACATTTTGTCTTTTTTTACTTTTATTTCGTTCAACGATAGCTGATACTGTTACTTTTTAATATTGGCCGACATTATAACACTTATGAATAAAATCCTTAGACTAATAACGACCAGTTTTTTCATCGCCATTTTTATTTCAGGCTGTTCATCGAAAAAAAATACTAAACCTAAAGTCGCTGATAAGCCACCAGTGGCATTATATCAGGATGCCACTGCCGCATTAGAGTCAGCTAATTTTGAAAAAGCCGCTGAAATTTTAGAGGCTTTAGATAGCCGTTATCCATTCGGCCCTCACTCAGAACAAGTACAACTAGACCTTATTTATACTTACTATAAGCAAGGTGATATGGCACTTGCACTGGCTAACATAGACAAATTCATTCGACTAAACCCAACGCATAAAGATTTAGATTACGTCTATTATATGCGTGGCTTAACGAATCTAACTGTTGATGAACAGTTTTTCCAAAACTTATTTGGTGTAGACCGTTTCAACCGGGACCAAAGTTACTCACAGCGTGCTTTTAAAGATTTTAACCGTATCTTAACCAACTACCCAGATAGCGAATATGCTAAAGATGCTAGACAACGTATGGTTTACCTAAAAGATCGTGTCGCACGATATGAGGTTGCTGTTGCAGAATGGTATATCAAACGTGAAGCTTATATCGCTGCTATCAACCGTAGTAAAATTGTATTGAATAACTACCCTGATACTCATGCCGTTAAAGATGCGTTAGAAATTATGATAGAAGCTTATGAAGAACTAGGGTTAGAAGAGCCTAAGAAAAATGCCTTGGCTATTTTAGCCTTAAACTATCCTGATGATAAAATCGTAAAACGTGGTGGCAGCCTAAAACTATTTGATTGGTAGTCACTTTCCACTTTTTAAATAGATAAATAAAAAGGAGAACATCGTTCTCCTTTTTTAATCTACCTATTCAATATTTAAAGCAATTACATTCTAAAAGTGTAATGACAATAAAATTAAACAGCTTCACCATCTTCTTCACCGGTACGAATTCGTATTACACGCTCAACTGAAGTAACAAAGATTTTACCATCACCAATTTTACCAGTTTGTGCGGTTTTCATAATCGCTTCGATACAACGCTCAACATACTCTTTCTTTACCACTAGCTCGATTTTTACTTTTGGTAGAAAATCAACCATATACTCAGCACCACGATATAGCTCCGTGTGGCCTTTCTGGCGACCAAACCCTTTTACTTCAGATACTGTCATACCAGTAATATCAATGTCTGCTAATGCTTCACGTACATCATCCATTTTGAATGGCTTAATAATCGCTTCAATTTTTTTCATAATAAACTCTTAAGGTTAATGGCAAAGATATCTTTCTAAATAGCCTGCTATTTTAAATACAAGATGTAAGATTAATTAGCGCATACTACACTATTCAGAATTCAATAAAAAACAAACTTTCTAATGGAAAAGCTGAAATATATGCAAAATGTGATCTGTTAGGGAGTGAATAATACAAACTATTTTTATGGGGTACTTGTAAGGTATTAAGCTTGATTTAGAAGCTATTAGGTAAATATTAACATCCATTATTTATACCAATCATAGTAAGTAACTAATCTATTTTACTTGTTAAAACAACTTATTTTTTCGTTGTAAGTTTCGTATAGGGAACAACCATTTACATCAACTTACGCCTTAAACTAAGCCATTTTTCCGGCGCAAAATTTAGATC
>NZ_QOCB01000095.1 GCF_003318165.1 Psychromonas sp. B3M02 | reverse complement strand
CTATGATTGGTATAACATTCGCTCAATTAATTAATGTAATTGCGATTATAAGGTTAACAGCTTAACTAAATTGGGAACCGTATACTGTAGACTTGATCGATTACTTATAACTGAATGAAAATATTTGTTTACTAGATACTTTATCTTGTCCTTGTAAGCTAGGCATAAAACGTTCTTGTGCAATAAATTCAATCACCGCTTCATCTAACTCTTTAGAGCCACTAGATTTTAAAATCTCAGTCTCCTTGGTGCTACCAGTAGGCAATACGGTCATAGAGGCAACAACTTGTCCTTTTTGGTTAAGTTTTGCAGCTACAGCAGGGTAGTCGGGCTTTTTACCGGAAATCGCCACTGCTTCAGGTAATTGACGAGTCTCACTTAACGTTAGCAAGCTCTTATCAACTTTTGGCTTAAAAGTAGGTTTTGTTGTTTTGCGAGTAACGGATGCCTTATCACTATTTCTTGGGGAAGTTGTTTTTAATGTTTTTGCTACTGTTGTTACTACAGTTGCTGTTTTTTTACTGACTGTTACAGGTTGGGAGCTGGTGGTTTTTCTCACCTGTTTTTGCTTAGGTAACTCAGGTAAGTTAACTATTTCTTGTTCAAATAACTCCGCTTTTAATAGTGCTGCGTCGTCTGCTTTGTGTGTATCGATATTGACTAAATACAGTTGAGTGCTTAGCTTTTCTTTATCTTGGTTATTAGTTGGTTTGGCTAAGCTATTTTTAACAATAACTTTTTTATTTTCAATAATTTCTAACTGTTCTGTGTTCGTTAGCTTGTCTGAACTTGACTCTTTAGGAGCAAACTCTGTAGTCGACGGTTCAATGGTTGAAGCTTCTACTATCGCTTCTGTGGTTAAGCTTGTTGTTGCAACGGGCGTTGAAATTTTTCTGTCTTGCTCTACTGGGTTTTCCGCTAAGGCTAATTGTATTGGCTTAACACTATTGTTTTCAATCTCAGTAATATTTTCTCTGTGTCTTGTTTCAATTTTTATGTTAGCAGGTTGTTGGTTTATGAGGGGTAAATTACCGCTTTGTTCAGGTGAATGAAAATCTGCCTTGATAACATTAGGCTTTGAGTGACCTGCAGGTATATTACTATGGTCAATTTCCATTGTTGGAGTATTATTGCTTTGAAATGTTGCTTGTTGAGGCGCTGAAAGGCTCACAGAAAGCTGCTCTATGTTTTGCTCAGGTGTTTTAGTCTGGGTAAAGTAAAAGAACAGGTAATGTAATAACAGACTAATTATAATGAATGTAAAGTAATGATATGACGTTTTCATGGAATATGTTTGCTCTATCTAAACGAATTAAGTAAATACCTATTGTAGTTTTTTTGCTTGTTCATAAGTTTGTACATCTACCAAAGATATTTCTTGGTTGTACATTTTGGCAATCGCAGCATGAGGAACACGTTTAATCTCTTCGCTTTGTTCATGAATAGCAACATTCACTTCGTCCGTTTCATCAGAAAACTCATAATGATATGGCATCTCTTGTTGCTCAGAAACAGGTTTCGTTTCTACTTCTTTTGTTTGTTTCTCTTTTACCGGGTTTTCCACTGGTGTTTGTACTAAATGATGTTGCAAACAAATGCCATTAAACTGATGACGTATATTTTCTAAGTGTAATGTTTGTTTAATGAGTAATGAGCGGAATATTTGTTGTGGAATTAAAGTCAGTAATAAAATACCAATACTAGTGGTTAGCGGGATTAATGCTTGCGCTACACTGGCAATAATAATTGAAGTATCATGTATCTGTTGATGACTAAATAGCTCAAAAGATTGGGTTAATATTAATAAAGCGCCTGATAAACCTAATATTGGCGAGATAAAAAGTGCTGACCTTAATAACTTTTGCCCTCTAGCAAGCAAGTTTATTTGCGCTTTTTGTGCAAAACTAATGCGTTCTTTAGGTGAAG
>NZ_QOCB01000002.1 GCF_003318165.1 Psychromonas sp. B3M02 | reverse complement strand
TAATACAATTGGTATTATTTTTATTTTCCTATATTTTTTATTAAGCATTTTTATTTTCTGTATTTTGTGGTTCTATTCTTTATTGTTATTGGCACTAGGGAATGATGGAACTGATACAGTATTGTGATTGTAGATAAACTTATTTTATGGATGAATGGAGTTTGGTACTGTGTCTTTTAAGAAATCTTTTACTCAGCAGGAAGCTATTCCTGATGAAGGTATTGAAGCGGCAATAGAGATAATGAAGTCGGGTAGGTTGCATCGTTATAACGTTAACTCTGGTGAAAAGAGTTTAACGGATCAACTTGAGTTAGCCTTCAGCCAATACATGGGAGTTGATAACTGCTTAGCTTGTGCCTCTTGCGGTTATGCACTGCATATTGCATTAAAAGCATTAGGCGTAAAAGAAGGCGATAAAGTCCTTTGTAATGCGTTTACTTTAGCCCCTGTCCCTGGTGCAATAGATAATGCTGGCGGTGTGCCAGTATTAGTCGATATTGATAAACAACTTTGTATCGACTTAGATGATTTAGAAAATAAAGCGCGTGCCAGTGGCGCTAAATATTTATTACTTTCCCATATGCGTGGTCACATCTCTGATATGGATCGCGTCATGAAAATTTGTAAAGACTTCAATCTATTATTAATCGAAGATTGTGCTCATACCATGGGGGCAAAATGGAATGGTAAAATGAGTGGTAGTTTTGGTGATGTTGCTTGTTTTAGTACTCAAACCTATAAACATATGAATTCAGGTGAAGGTGGGTTATTAATTACGCCTCACAGCGATGTGATTAGCAAAGCTATTATCTACTCTGGCTCTTACATGCTTTATGATAAACACTATGCTGCGCCTGATAAGCAAGCCTTTGATGCCGTTAAGTATACGACCCCTAATTACAGTGGGCGTATGGATAACTTGAGAGCTGCGATATTATTGCCACAGCTTGAGTTACTCGATAAAAAATGTACTGCCTGGAATGACAGATATTTTGCAATGAGTGATATTTTTAAAACAAGTAATGAGATTGTGTTAATTGAACGAGATATCAAAGAGCAGTTTGTGGCTAGTTCTATACAGTTCTTTATCCCTGCTTTATCTCCTACTCAATTTCCATTACTTATTCAGGCGTGTGAAGCACAAGGAGTCTCTATTAAATGGTTTGGTGATAGTGAGCCAAACGGATATACCAGTAAATATGATAGTTGGCATTACATTAGTGATAAAACTAGCTTAGTAGATACTGAGCGTATTTTAGCGACTTTAATTGATATTCGTATTCCACTTACTTTTACTCTCGAAGATTGTATGACGGTTGCCAAGATTATAAATACACAGGTCGAACTGGCAGTGGCTAAAATTTGAGGCTGGTGAAGTAAAAGAATTATATAAAAAGACCAGTAACATAAGTGACTGGTCTTGGTGTAAACGGTATTTAGTGTAAGTACTATGTCTTTTTCATCATATATTGACGGAAAACTTCAATCACCCACATCCATAAAATATGTCCTAATGTTTCAGAAACAAGTTCATTTATCGGTAGACCCCATATCGCAGGTGCCCAACCAAACACAGGTAAGGTAATGCCGTGGAAAAGGATTGTTAATAAGATACCAAACCCAACCCCCTGCCATAACGTTATTTTAGGACAACGTTCTGCAAGTACACAGTAAAGCATTGCAAAAAAGATAGAGAATAGGTGATGAACACCTGCAATACCCCAGTTAACAACATGCTCAGAATAAGTGTAAGTCATATTTTGAATGTTATACCAATCATAG
>NZ_QOCB01000078.1:473-1204 GCF_003318165.1 Psychromonas sp. B3M02 | reverse complement strand
CCCAAACACCGCCATATTCATGTAATAATTTTAAACGCAAAAGATCTGAACGATGGGCTGGAGATAACTTAGTTAATGTTTCTTGTGGGGCCTTTAACGTAATGTAATTATGTAAATTACTTTCATCTAATACAATGATTTCCCAAGTGGGGTTGTGCTTAATCCAGGATGCTATACATTTTTTTATAAGATACGGGGCATTCTCAAGACCTTGATACCAAAGTAACCAAATTTTTCTAGGTATTAATTGTTTCTGTTTTGTCAAAACTGTTCCTATAGAAAACGTATTTCATTTATATCGAGCAAACTGGCTGTTATTGTTTTAAAAGCATAAAACAATATTTTTATTCAGTAATAAAATAAGCAAATGAGAGTTAAGGTTAATTAAAGGCGAGTATTATTGATGTTTCTGATACTTGTAGCAAGTTTTGTATGGTAAATGTTGAAGGTGATGACTTTTAAGTTAATTATTAATAGTTAATGCCTGAGCAAAGAGAGCTTATTTTAGCAAGCTCTCTTTTTAAGTGTTTGGAACAGAGGAGTTATAGCGATTTAGCTCGCTAGTAAAGTCGCTAGTTGTTCATCTAACTTTATTTGATCCAAAGTAAAGTTACGGATACCTTCTGCCAGTTTTTCTGTGGCCATCGCATCTTCATTGAGTGACCATCTAAATTCACTTTCTGTCAACGGTGTCACTTGTTGTTTAGGTATATTTTTGTCTTTTAGTTTTT
>NZ_QOCB01000078.1:0-311 GCF_003318165.1 Psychromonas sp. B3M02 | reverse complement strand
ATTTTTGTCTTTTAGTTTTTGCTCGATAGGCGCTTCACTGCTCTGAAGTTCTGCCATCAAATCTGGACTGATAGTCAGGCGATCACAGCCGGCTAATGCTAAGACT
This sequence comes from Psychromonas sp. B3M02, assembly GCF_003318165.1. GTDB lineage: Bacteria > Pseudomonadota > Gammaproteobacteria > Enterobacterales > Psychromonadaceae > Psychromonas. Next base: position 205 of record NZ_QOCB01000078.1, on the reverse strand, counting down.
TCTTCCACACTTCTGAAGCTAGCACCCATCACCACAGTCTGGTAACCCTGTTGTTTGTAGTAATTATAGATATTAGTCACTGAAATAACGCCCGGATCTTGATCGGCTGGGTAGGATGTTTTGCCCGTTTGCTTCTTGTACCAATCTAAAATTCGCCCAACAAATGGTGAAATTAAGTAGACGTTCGCTTCAGCACAGGCTTGCG
>NZ_QOCB01000126.1 GCF_003318165.1 Psychromonas sp. B3M02 | reverse complement strand
TGTTATACCAATCAAACTAATTAACAGATCTTTTTTGCTTGTTAAAATGACTTATTTCTTCGTTGTAATTTTCAAAAATAGAACAGCTATTTAATTCAAATTACGCCTTGAACTTAGTCATTTTTCCTGCGTAAAATTTAGATCACTTATTTAATATAATTGGCATTAATCCCCACTACTTTAAAAGCAGTTGGGATAAAAATCGTTACTGTACTTAATTTATTAGCGTACAAACGAAAAGTTAATTGCAAAATTGCATGCACTGAATTTGGGATTATTGAATGGTTTTTATCAAGCTGAGGGAAATACTAAGGACAACGAGAACGATGTAGCAGAGGATATCTTGGACTTTATGGTGACATTAATAACGCTTTAATTTCAGATCGAACGTCATCATAAGTGATCTAAATATATAATACTAGTAATATTTGCATTTTATTTAAACAAATCATGCTGTAAATTTATCCCTTTCATAAGAAGCGATAATTTTTGGTTATGACTTGTTGATTGATATGACTAACATGATGCTCTTTTTAAGAGCATCATAAAGATCAAACACTACATTTATATCTCATCTAAGGGTAACCAATCGACGGCAACACCTGATTGATTAAACATATCTTCGCTGAGTTTAATTTTATCACCCCAGCGCGATAAAAAGTCTTCACTTTGTGCTGGGCAATGTACGGCCTTAATACCTGTTTGGATTATTTTAGCGGCACAATTAGGGCAGGGAAAATGAGTCACCCAGATTTCACAGCCATTTAAGTCGCGTTTAGCATAGAGAATTGCATTTTCTTCAGCGTGTAAGGTTTTAAGCAATTTAATTTCACGTTGGTCTGTTCCTGCACTATCAGAAATACCTTGAGGGTAACCATTAAAGCCTAATGACACGATGCGATTTCGTTCGGTGATCACTGCGCCAACTTGTGTGGAAGGATCTTTACTCCAAGATGCGACTAATTCTGCCATCTGTATGAATCGAGGTGCCCATTTAGAAATCATATTCAAGTTAATCCTTATACCGATAGGTTATTGTCTTCGTTCAATTTTTATTAACCTTTGATTAAATTCTTTCGAATATACTTAATCATGGTGTTTTTATATTATCTGCCATTCACATTAGGAGGTAATAATGATTAGTGATATTAGCAAAATACAATGTAATAAACATATTATTCTCTTTGCTGTTGTTGGGGCATTATGCCTGTCTCCTATTATCTCCTCTCCGATCGCTTTAGTATTGGGTTTCACCCTAGCGACACTAGGTTTAGTACCTACGCAAATCAATATAGCTCAACTGACTAAAAAACTATTAGCTATCTCAATTGTTGGCTTAGGTTTTGGTATTAATGTTGACCAAGCAGTACAAGCGAGCTCTGGTAATATCGGTTTAATTGTAGGCTCTATTTTCAGTACCCTGTTGATTGGTACCCTGTTAACAAAAGCCTTTAAGATGGATGCCAAAACAGGACATTTAGTCTCTTCAGGCACGGCAATTTGTGGTGGTAGCGCGATTGCTGCTGTTGCGCCTGCTATTCAAGCAAATAGCGAGCAAACCTCTCACGCATTAGCGACTGTGTTCATTTTAAATAGTATTGCGTTATTTGTATTTCCACTGGTGGGTCATGCTTTAGGAATGAGCCAATACAACTTTGGCTTGTGGAGTGCTATTGCAATACATGATACATCATCTGTAGTGGGCGCGGCTTCTGCCTATGGTGATGAAGCCTTAGAAATAGCTACAACGGTGAAGTTAGCACGTGCTTTATGGATAGTACCTGTTGCTTTTATCAGTGCTTTTATCTTTAAAGGTGATAGCAAGAAGGTGTCAGTGCCTATGTTTATTGTGTATTACTGTATTGCTATCGCCATTGCGCACTTTTTACCGCAATTTCATGGGGCATACCAAGAGGTGTTTTTTATCAGTAAACGTTTATTGGTGGTTTGTTTATTCTTAATTGGTTGTGGTATCACGGTGAGCACTATTAAAAATGCAGGTTATAAACCTATGTTATTAGGTGTTTTATTATGGGTGGCGGTGGCATCTGTTGTGTTAGCGTATATTCAATTTATCATGGCATAATATGCCTAGACTCTTTATCTGATTCCTTTTATGCTAGCCCTAATTATTTTTTAGGGCTTAACTCATGACAAATACCGATCAAAACCATCCTAGTAAATCCGAATTAAGTGGTTTAGAACGCCGCTTTTATGAAATCCGTAACAACAAAGTTTTTGAGTTGTTTGTGATTGCTATCATCATCTTTTCTGCATTGATGATTGGCGCAAATAGCTATCAAGTCTCTGCAACTACCTTGCAAGTTTTATCGGTATTAGATGTAGCGATTACCGTTATCTTTTTAGCTGAAATCATTATTCGTTTTATTGGTGAGCCGAATAAAAAACGCTTCTTTTTTAATGCCTGGAACGTCTTTGATACCTTTATCGTACTGGTCAGTTTAATCCCTATTGAAGACAGTGAATTAGCAGTCTTAGGGCGCTTGGTACGTATCTTCCGTGTATTACGTATGGTGTCTATCATTCCTGAGTTACGTATCCTGATTAACTCATTAATTAAAGCATTACCGCAGTTAGGTTATGTGATGTTGCTGATGTTTATTATCTTCTATATTTATGCGGCTATCGGTACTACTTTCTTTGCCACTATTAACCCAACCTTATGGGGTGATATTGCGGTGAGCTTGTTAACTTTATTCCGGGTGATGACCTTTGAGGACTGGACGGATGTGATGTATGAAACCATGGCTGTCTACCCGTTATCATGGAGCTTTTATTTAACCTTTATCTTCTTTACTGCTTTTGCTTTTTTAAACATGGTAATTGGTATTGTGGTGAATGTGTTAGAGCAAGAAAGACAGTTAGAAGCAGACTTAGAAAGTGATAAAGCGAATCAACCAACTATAGCTGATTTACAGCAGGAACTGGCAGAGATTAAAGCGTTATTGAAACAGAAAACCTAGCTTGTGATTATTCTTGTGGTGGCTTAGCAGTAGGTTGTTGCGTCGCCACAAAATAAAATAGCAGGGCAAAAGCTAATAATGAAAAAGCAGCGGCAATGATGCCATGAGTTAATACTGCTATGATCAAGGATAACATGACCAAACTAATCATAATGGGTGCTTTCACTTGTATCTCCTATCAGTGAGAATGAAAAAGCCTATTATTCACAACAGCCGTTAAAAGCGATAATAAATAAATCTTCTAACTAATAGCGATTTGCCTTTAACTGCCAACAAGTAAGAGTTTCAAATGAAGAAAAGTGATAAAAAAATAGAGAACCAATTACGTAAAACTTTAACTGAAGTCTGTGAGTTTGCATTGGAAGATATCAATGGATATCAATGGGTAACGCATACGGTTAAGTTCGATAGCTTCCCAAAGTCTTTAGTGGTGACCTGTGCTTTCGCTACCCAAAAACATATTGATGAACTGATTGAGTCTGGTCAAGGTACTTTATTGAAAAAGTTGATTGTTAAAAAACTAGGCGACGTAAATATTAAAATTGAAGATCAAAATAAACAGATTAAATGGATGGTAGAAGCATAAAAAAATAGCCCAATAGAGTGTAAATCTATTGGGCTATTTAAGTGTTTTTTGTACTAATATCTAACGCGATTAGCCTTTGTAAACTTTCGGATTAAACACATCACGTAGCCAGTCCCCTAGTAAGTTGATGACTAGCACTAAGCTGATTAATACAATGCCTGGGAAGATAGTGATCCACCACGCACCAGAGAAGATGTATTTAAAACCAATGCTGATCAGGGCTCCTAATGAAGGTTGATCAACCGGTAAACCTAATCCTAAGAAAGATAACGCCGCTTCAGACATAATCGCATTGGCCACTTGTACTGTTGAAATCACTAAGATAGGTGATAGACAGTTTGGCAGAATGTGACGGAACATAATGCGCATCGACTTAAAGCCCATTACCTGTGCTGCTTCTACATATTCTTTCTTTTTCTCAGCTAATACAGAGGCGCGAATAGTACGTGCATATTGCGGCCATTCTGCGACACCGATAATCACTACCAACATAACCACGGCGTATTCCGCAAAGAATTCAGCACCAAAACTAGCTTTAAAAATTGCGGTGATAATGATTGCCACCATCATGGTAGAAAAAGATAGCTGTATATCCGCAACTCGCATCAATAAGCTATCGACACGCCCACCAAAATAACCCGCTGACAAACCAATCACGATACCAAACACTAACTGTACAGCCACCGCTAGGAAGCCAATTGTTAATGATAATCGCGAACCATAGAGAATGGTGGATAGAATATCTCGACCTTGGTCATCAGTCCCTAATAAAAAACGTGCTTCACCCTCTTCTAACCATGAAGGTGGTAACTCAGAGTCCATTAAATCGATAGAAGTTAAATCATAAGGGTTAGTGGGAGAAATAATTGGCGCAAATAACGCGGCAATAAAAAAAGCTAAAAATACTGCAAAGCTAAACATCGCTACTTTATCGCGTTTAAAGTGGTAGATAAAATCGGAATCTTTAAAACGTTGTAAACGAGATGGAGCTTGGATCTCTTCAATGATGTTAGACATATTATGCGCCTTTCCCTGTAATGTTAACGGTTGGGTTCACTACACCGTATAACAGATCAACAATAGTATTGGTCACCACAAAAATAAGCCCAACAAAGATAACGTAAGCGGTAATTAGTGGCGTATCAACACGGTTAATTGCTTCTAAAAATAGGAAACCTGTGCCCGGCCATTGAAAAACTGTTTCCGTTAATATGGTGTAAGCGACCATAGTACCAATTTGTACACCACCTACAGTTAACACCGGTAACATGGTATTTTTAAGCGCATGTTGGTAATAGATTTTGTTCATCGCTAGACCCTTAGCCGTCGCAAATTTCACATATTCAGAACTCAATGCTTCAAGCATTTCAGAGCGAACTAAACGAATAAACAAAGGCAACATAATAGAGGCAAGTGAGATACAAGGTAATACGAGATGCAATAACCCATCTTTGGTTAAATAACCGGTTTCCCAGCCTAATACATTAAGCGTTTCACCTCGACCATAGGAGGGTAACCATTGCAGCTCAATGGCAAACACATACATTAAAATAATCGCGGTTAAAAACACTGGAATAGAGATACCAATGCTACTAAATGCCATGATCGCCTTAGTCCATAGGCTTTTGGGGTTGATGGCGGAATAAACGCCGAGTGGAATTGAGACTAATACAATAATAATAGAAGCGCCGAACACTAACTCTAGTGTGGCTTCTAATTTATCTAATATGACTTCAACAGCAGGGCGCTTAAAGAAATAAGAGTCGCCTAAATCGCCTTGTACTGCATTGCTAATAAAACGAGAGTACTTAGTGATGTAAGGGTCGTTTAATCCCAAGTCATCACGTAACACTTGTCGTTCTGCTTCAGATACGGATTGGCCTACCATTTCTCGAAGTGGATCGCCTAAGTTATCTTGGATTGCAAATGCGACTAGGCTGATCACAAACATTACGATTAATGCCTGAAAAATTCGCTGGACCAAAAAGGTAAACATGGAGTTGTTTCCTATAAAGTTAATAACGACCCAAGGGCTGGGTCGTTTTATTATGATGATAAAAGTTGTTTATTTAACAACAAGATCCCCAAGGTATGGGAAGTTCATTGCATTCACAACAGGTGAAAGGTTTAAGTTAGATTTTGCACCCCAAGCTAAGTTCTGCCAATGTAGCGGCACGAATGCAGCTTCGTTATACAAGATATCTTCAACTTCTTTTAACATCTCAGCACGTTTAGCTGGGTCTGTTTCAGCGTTAGATTGGTTCACTAGCTGATCAACTTTTGGATTTGAGTAATGGCCACAGTTGTAAGCGCCTTTACCCGTTTCTGCATCACGCGTCATAGTTAAGAACTCAGAGAAGTTAGCTGAATCTTCGGTATCTGAATGCCAACCGATCATCATCATATCTGCTGAACACTTATCAAATTCAGGCCAGTATTGTGCTTTAGGCATGGTTTTTAGGTCAACAGTGATACCAATTTTAGCGAGCATAGAAGCAGCAGCTTGCGCGATTTGAGCATCGTTTACGTAACGGTTGTTTGGCGCCATCATTGAAAGTTTAAAGCCATCTTCATAGCCAGCTTCTTTCATTAATGCTTTGGCTTTTTTCAAGTCGTAACGTGGTACTAAGTCTGCGTCGTAACCGGCATAACCTTCAGGACCTTGTTGGCCAGCTGTTGTGGCAAAACCTTTCATGATTTTTTTAACAATTGCTTCATTGTTGATCGCATACACAATTGCTTGACGAACACGTACATCTTTTAATGCTTCGTTAGAGTTTTGGTTCATTTGAAGGGTAATGATACGCGTACCAGCAACTGTCGTTAAATCAATGTTTTTAGTGTCAATAACACGTTTTTGATCATTAGGTGCAACTGGGTAGATCATATCAACATCACCAGAAAGTAATGCAGCAACACGCGTTGCATTCTCTTTGATTGGCACTAATGTTAATTTATCTACGTTACCTGGAGATTGTTTATCCCAGTAGTCATCAAAACGGTCAAAGACAATTTTCACGCCTTGTTCACGTGACTCAATCGTAAATGGACCTGTACCTGATACGTGCGTAGAAGCAAACGAGTTACCGTGTTTAACGATTTCAGATTTGTCTTTACCATCCATGTCACCCGAGTAGAACTTGCTGTCCATTGGGAATAGGTAAGTCGCTGTTTGTAAAACTAATGGGTAAGGTTCATAAGAGACTAGTTCAACTGTGTAATCATCAACTTTAACCAGTTTCTCGTAAGGAGAGAATACAGCTTTAAAATCTTGTGATTCTTTTAAACGATTGAAGGTCCACACCACGTCATCGGCAGTCATGGTATTGCCTGAATGAAACTTCACACCTTGACGTAGTGTGAAACGGAAAGTTGTATTATCAACTCGTTCCCATTTTTCTGCTAAACGAGGCTCAAAATCATAGCTTTTAGTGAAGCGCACAAGTGGATCAAACAGCATGTGCGACATCTGTAACACACCACCAGACAGTTGCTCATGTGGATCCAATGTAACTGGGTCTGAGTCGTAAGCGACAGTGATATCTGCGGCTGATGCTGCAAAGCTTAAACCGGTAGCAAGTAAAGCAACGGCTAATTTTGTTTTTAGAAACTTCATTTAAAACTCCTTGTATGAAAAATACTTATGTAACGTTTATGTTCTAATCGTGAAACGGCATTAGAGACTGTTCCGTAACCCTTTAAATTCAGGCATTAAAGAAATTAAATGCTTGCTGTAAGCATGTTGAGGGTGAGTAAATAATTGTTCACTCTCGTTCACTTCTAATAATTGCCCTTGTTGCATTACCCCAATACGGTCGCAAACTTGGCGTATTACTGGTAAATCATGGCTAATAAATAACATGGTTAAATTTAGCTCATCCTGTAAATCTTTTAACAGATTTAGAATTTGTGCTTGAACTGATACGTCCAATGCTGATGTTGGTTCATCGCAAATTAATAAGCGAGGTCGAGTTGCTAGTGCGCGAGCAATAGAGATACGTTGGCGTTGACCGCCAGAAAACTCATGCGGGTATTTAACACCAGCCATTTTGCCCAAACCAACATGGTCTAGAAGATCGAATACAATTTGTTGAATTTGTGATTCAGAGGAAGCTAGTTTATGAAAGCGAATTGGCTCGGCAATAATGTCATAAATCTTCATACGTGGGTTCATAGAGGTATATGGATTTTGGAATACCATCTGCATTTGTCGGCGAAAAGGGCGTCGCTCACGTTCTGATTTTATCGCTGTTAAGTCAATGCCTTCAAAGGTAATTTTACCTTCATTAGGCGGATATAAACCGGTAATAACACGAGCAATCGTTGACTTACCTGATCCTGATTCACCTACTAAACCAAAAGTTTCACCTTCATTTATGCTAAAGCTAACGTTTTTGTTGGCTTGCACATATTCACGTTTACTTTCAAAAAATGAATCTTTAGTGACAAAGCGTAAACTAACGTTTTCAACATTTAATAGTGGGCCTTGATAGTCGCGCTGTTGCTCACTTTGTCCTAACCAATGATTTTTGATGTCTAAGGTTTGTAGCTCATGTGCTTCTTCGATGTAACTTACTAGCGGGAATCTATCTAGCTTTCTATCTGAGCGTGGTACTGCTGAAATAAGACTGCGAGTGTATTCGTGGTCTGGATTGCTAAGTACTTTACTCGTTTCACCAAACTCAACAAGGTCACCGCGATACATAACTGCTACTTTGTCAGTGACGTTTGAAACCACACCCATATCGTGTGTCACTAGCATACAACCGACATTCTTCTCGACACATAAATTACGAATCAAGGTTAATATCTGATCCTGAATCGATACATCTAAGGCAGTGGTTGGCTCATCGGCAATGATTAAATCAGGTTCACCTGCAAGGGCAATAGCAATAACCACACGTTGACGCATGCCGCCAGAGAATTGATGAGGGTATTGTTTAATACGTACTTCTGGCTCGGGAATGCCGACTTGCTGCATGAGATTAACCGCTCGTGCTAATGCGTCACTTTGTGAAACATCAAGGTTGGCATGAATGGTTTCTAAAAGTTGTTGCTCAACAGTAAATAGTGGATTTAATGAGGTCATTGGATCTTGGAAGATAAAGCCGATTTTATTACCTCGTACTTTACGCATCTCATCCAATGTTAAACCTGAAATTTTTTGACCATCTAAAAACACATCACCGGCTGCGATCACTCCAGGAGGACTAAGCAAATCGATAATCGCATTCCCTACGGTAGATTTACCTGCGCCAGACTCACCTACCACACCGACTATCTCTCCGCGGTTAATTGAGAATGACAGTGACTTTACGGCTGCATGTACGCCAAATCGAGATGGGTACTCAATACGTAGGTTGCTAACTTCTAATAATGACATTTAATAATCCCTTATAGTTTTTAAGGATTTAGGCTTTAAAAACGATTGAGTAAATTGATTTTTTTGTGACATAACTCGCATCTCTTGCTTCCTTCGGGCGACTTACTGTCATAAATACTTAATGGATCACATTAATTTATGTGACCTATGTCCACAATTGTTAAATACAATTTGTGTCGTATACTTCAAAATAACAGCATTTTTATTGAATATTAAGTAACCAAAAGTAACTTATTTAAGCAATCTTAATCATTATCAGCCTTGATATAGATTAAAAGCTGGTGCAACTTTGCTTAAGTTAATGAACGCAAAGGCGACTATAATTAGCACAAAGCTGATTAAATGGTCAACTTGTTGATGTACAATGTTGACTATTACAGCTAGTTTTTTGATGCCATAGTCATAAATCTAATAGAAGTGTCAGTAGGAATAACGATGCCTTTATTTTTTGATCATATAACAGGGTTAGTTTTTGCCTAATACTTCGATCCATTATTAATCAATGTTATATTAGCGCTTCTATTTTTGATGTCAGGCTGATTATGAAACACCAACAAGCAGTTTTTTTACAGGAGATGGGAATTACTCATTGGCAAGTAAGAAAACCTGCGTTATTTAAAGCTGAAGAAGTCCATAAACAGTTAAATCTATCGCAATGCGAATTATTGGTGGTGTGTACCAAAGAAGATAAGCAGCATCCATTGATGCAAGCTATTCTCAATGCCTTTGAAATTGGTAAAGATAAAGTGACTTACTGCTCTTTAGCGCAATTTGAAAATCAGCATGGAGAGTTACCTACTTTGATATGGTCGACCATTGGTCAACTTGAGGTCGCTCCTGCTCATCAGCTATTACATTCACCTGCCTTGGCAATTCTTGCTGAGCAGCATCATGCAAAACAAACACTTTGGAAGCAGTTCTGTGCCTACCAACAATAATCAAGAAAAACTGTCTATTATCAGTATGGCGATTAATGATTTACCTAATGTATTAACGATTGAATCAGCTGCGCACAGCCACCCTTGGTCTGAAAAATTGTTTATGAGCAACTTTGGAAAGCGTTATATTAACCATATTTTACTCTTAAATGGTCAAATAGTAGGTTACTTTATCGCTAGTTATGTGGCAGGTGAAGTGACGTTATTGAATATTGCCATTGCTCCTGAACAGCAAGGCAAAGGGTTAGGTCAATATTTGTTAACTTATTTGCAAGGCTTTGCGACAGATCTTGCACAGCAAGAAATTTGGCTAGAAGTGAGAGCCTCTAATCAAGCTGCTATTAAGCTCTATCAAAGATTAGGGTTTGTAGACGTTGATATTCGTCCTGCTTATTATCCTACAGATAATGGTCGAGAAGATGCGATTATTATGTGTTGTTATTTATAATTGGAAAAATCATGATTTCTAAAAATCAGTTAAAACTTATTCACTCTTTAGAGCTTAAAAAACAGCGTAAAAAATTAGGCTTATTTCTTGTTCAAGGTGAAAAAAATGTGGGTGAACTATTTCAATCGGATTTTGAAATCGTTAATTTATTTGCAACAACCGAGTACATTAACAAACAAGCTAAGCAGCTCTCTGAACATCATTTAATTGCAAAAACGATTGAAAGTAGTGAAGAAGAGTTACAAAAGGCGGGTACCTTAAAAACCAATAACAGTGTAATTGCTGTTGTTAAATGCAAAGTGTTTAGCGCACCTGAACAGCAACAAGCAGGGTTAGTACTGGTATTAGACCAAGTAGGAGATCCAGGTAATTTAGGCACAATCATTCGTGTTGCTGATTGGTATGGCATTAAACATGTTGTATGCAGCCCAGACTGCGCTGACCTTTACAATCCAAAGGTGATTGCTGCCACCATGGGCTCTTTTGCTCGTGTGCAAGTGAGTCACGCGGATCTTACTGAATATTTAAGTTCGCAAGACAAACCTATTTTTGGTGCTTTTTTAGAAGGCGAAAATATTCACAAATGTAAATTACCGAGTAGTGCATTAATTGTTATGGGAAGCGAATCGCATGGTATTTCAGATGCGGTGGGTAAATTAATTACCGATAAAATTACTATTCCTAATTTTGGGCTGGCAGAATCTCTGAATGTAGCGATGGCAACAGGTATTATTTTGGATAACTTCAAAAGATAGTGAGCTAGTTAACAATTTTTACTTTTCTAAAATCCGATCTTTGTATCGGATTTTTTATGCTTAATGTTAATTTATTAACTCAATTCAAACACCTCTAATAAAGCTTTCTGAATAAAAACCAAACAAAACAATAAGATACTGATTATCTATTTTGCTAATTAAATCTCTTTAATACCTACACTAAGAATGGTTAATAACTCGCTCTCACCCTAGGCTATAGGCCTTTTTATTTTATTTTAAAAATTATTGATTTTACTTGTTGACAGATAATAATGATATCTATTATCATTTAGTTGTTGGCAGAGATAGCGGCTATTAATTTGATTGAATTTATGAACTAGTTTTCCCGTCCAGAAAATGAAACATAAAATGGAGTAAGTCATTAATAGGTGGTAAACCCGTTGTTTCTGTGGAGAGTATAAGAATCGTCCTATTCTTTATGCTTTCTATAACGTTGACTTATGCTGATAACGCACAATATTGGTATAGGTTGTAAATAAGTCGTGTATCGCACAATACAAGGCTTAGTAAGATAGATAAGCTTTTCCATGAAAGTTTATCTACACCATGGGATAAGCCACCCATCGGTGAATTGGTAAAATTAATATTGCAGCCTATAAAGGCGGGGGGTTGGAGTAGTCTGCAATATTAATCCCACATTGAACACTATCTTATATTTTATACACTGCTTTAACTATTCGCTTCTACGAACATTAATGCTGATTTACATTGTCGACATAAATAGGTGGTGCCTTTTTTAATTTTATTATGCCGACGAATAGTCAGTTGATGCTCAGAACAATCACAACGATAGGTAAATAACTTACCCTGCACATCGGAGACATCTAATTGATGAGTTGTCGAAGCTGGTACTTTAAATACCTGTGTCATAATCGCTTGCCACTCTTTACCATGAGGCCTTACTTTGCCAAACATTTGATAAGTGAGTAGGTGCGCTATTTCATGGGCAACCACTTGTTCAATGAATATCTGTTTATTTTGTGAATAGAGTATTGGATTAAACTTTATGATGTTCTTTTGTAGATGAGCCGTACCTGCACTTCGTCCCCGTTGATTAAAGTAATAGGTAGGTCGAGGGAAGTGGCGATCAAAAAAGCACTCGGCTAGGATGAAACAGTCTTCACCTTTTGCTGCGAGTGCTTTTTTATCTTCAAACGTAAGCATTAGTCTAGAGTATTTAAACTGAGATTAAAATGCCGCTGCTTTTAATGCTTCTACTTTATCTAGAGATTCCCAAGGGAATTGCTCGCGACCAAAGTGACCATAAGCAGCCGTCTCTTGGTAGATAGGTTTAATTAGGTCTAACATCTCGATTAAACCGTAAGGGCGTAGGTCAAAGTGTTCGCTTACTAGGCTAACGATTAAACCTTTTGCTACTTTTTCAGTACCGAATGTTTCAACGCTGATTGATGTTGGTTCAGCAACACCGATTGCATAAGATACTTGGATTTCACAACGGTCAGCTAGACCGGCAGCAACAATGTTTTTTGCTACATAACGTGCTGCGTATGCTGCACTACGGTCAACTTTTGATGGATCTTTACCAGAGAATGCACCACCACCGTGACGTGCTGTACCACCGTATGTATCAACAATGATTTTACGGCCAGTTAAACCACAATCACCTACTGGACCACCGATAACAAAACGGCCAGTTGGGTTGATATGGAATTTAGTACGTTCAGATAATAGTTCTGCAGGTAACACTGGCTTGATGATCTCTTCCATTACTGCTTCAACTAAGTCAGATTGTTTAATATCTTCACGGTGTTGTGTTGATAAAACAACAGCATCGATACCTACAATCTTACCTTGGTCATAAGCAAAAGTGACTTGGCTTTTTGCATCTGGACGTAACCAGTCTAATTGACCGCTTTTACGTACTTCAGCTTGTTTTTTAACAAGGCGGTGTGCGTAAGTTACTGGAGCAGGCATGTAAACTTCAGTTTCGTTAGTTGCATAACCAAACATTAAACCTTGGTCACCGGCACCTTGTTCACGTGGATCAGAACGGTCAACACCTTGGTTGATGTCTGGAGATTGTTTACCTACTACGTTTAGTACTGCACAAGAGTCAGCATCAAAACCCATTTCTGAGCTAGTGTAACCAATGTCACGTACTGTTTTACGTGTGATCTCTTCGATGTCTACCCATGCATCAGTAGTGATTTCACCACCAACCATAACCATGCCTGTTTTTACATAGGTTTCACAAGCAACACGTGCTTTAGTATCTTGTTCTAAAATGGCATCAAGTACCGCATCAGAAATTTGATCGGCGATTTTATCTGGATGACCTTCAGAAACTGATTCTGAAGTAAATAAGTCACGTGACATGTGAACTCCTATTCGGCTATTTAAATTAAAATAATTTGGATGTTTTTACATCTAGACGTCTATAATACATTTTTTTGTGACGGATAACACCCTATTATTTTTAATTTACTGAGAACTGTTTTCTTACTTTAATAGTCGTAGGACAATAAAATTGCTGTTTATTTGTCTTAAACATAGCTTTTCTATGGGTTATACTCGCAACCATTTAAATTTTGCGGTTATGTTTTTTCCCTGTCTAATCGAGATCGTTTATGCCTTTATTGCTTCAATGTAAAATCATGTTTAAAAAAGCGCTTTTCTTCATTAATAACTTGCCTCGTCTGCATTTTTGGATAGTTATTTCGCTATTTCTTTTCTTACTTATCATCAGTTTAATTCCCGCTCATGGGGATAAAAATAAAAAAATTAAGCGTGAGTTAGTCTTGCCAACCAGTGAAACTACTAAAGCGGACCTTGCCCTTGCAGAGCCTCTTGATACGGTGACTCCTGCTGCTGATAAGTTATTTCCTGAGTTCTCTGGTAACCGAGAAGTTCAAAAAACCATTTCAGCAGGTGACACACTGAGTGAGATTTTTTCCGATGAGGGGATATCTGCGGCTGTGTTGCAAGAGTTGCTAGAAGCCGATACGGAATATCTTCGTTTAGCGAATTTATTACCAGGCCAAGAAGTACAACTATTAATTAGCCCTGATAATCAGTTATTAGCGTTAAAGGTTATTATTGATCGCGCAAATACTTTGAGTTTTGTATTAAAGGATGGTGCTTATGCATCAAAGTTAGATATAAAAAAGGGCGAATGGCGTAATAGCTTCTACCAGGGCAGTGTGACTGGCAGCTTTTACGTTAGTGCAAAAAAAAGTGGATTATCGGCTAGCCAAATTCAGCAAATTTCCGGTGCGTTACAGGATCAATTTGATTTCAACCGTCAATTACGTGCGGGTGATACCTTTCATGTGTTAGTCGCTAAACAATATATTGAAGGCGCTTATAGTTTTGATAGTGAGGTGTTGGCGGTCATCATTAAAACAAAGTCGCGTAACTACACCGCCTTCTTAAATGAAGACGGTCGTTATTACGATAAAGATGGAAAAGGTTTAACTAAAGCTTACCGTCGTTACCCAGTTAATGGGCACCCAAGAATTAGTTCTCGCTTCAACCCGCGTCGATTACACCCAATTACTAAGCGTATTAGCCCACATAACGGAACTGACTTTGCAGTCCCTGTTGGGACTAATGTTTATGCAACGGGTGATGGTGTTGTAGTTCGAGCTGGTTACCACCCTGCAGCTGGTAACTACATCGTGATTAAACATGGCCGTAAATACACCACACGTTTCTTACACCTAAGTAAAATATTAGTGCGTAAAGGGCAGCGTGTAGAGATGGGTAAGCTGATTGCTAAATCTGGTAATACTGGCCGTTCAACGGGGGCACATCTACATTATGAGTTCCATGTTTACAATAAGCCTGTTGATGCAATGAAGGTGAATTTACCGCTATCACAAAAGGTACCTGAAAAAGAGCGTAAAGCCTTTAATAAACGTCGTGATTTATCGTTACGTGAAATGGGTGAGCTGTAATTAAATTTATATCATGCTTAATAGGTGAATGCCTTATTAAGCATGATAAGTATCAACTAGAGAACAGAAGTTATGTTATTAAAAAGTGATGCCTATGATGCATGCATCGGTTATTTTGCTGATAATTTAAGTATATTTGAAGATAGCGCTAAACCTGCCAGTGGTGAGGTAATTGCAGATATTGTCTTAGACCAAGCTTCACAATTGCTGATGACTTTTTGCCAGCAACAATCGCAATTAAGCAATGAAACCCGTTTAATGGTGGTGGCAGAAGGAGATAAGCTAGTTGAAGATATCGAGCAAATACTAGGGAAGTGTTGGGAGCATAGAGCAACTCAGGAGCAAATAGAGTTTATTAAAGAATATTTTCTGTTAGTTAAAAACAGTTTGGATTCTCAAGTACCTTATTTATAAAAAATATAAGACAGTTAAGTTGATAATCAATCAAGCTAAAACGAGGCTTTTAGCTTAATTGATACTTAATAGAATAGATAATCTTGAACAGTACTATCATGCAAAGGTGTGGTGTAAGTGTACAACCTCTAATAGCTTATCTTCACGTTCAAACCGACTTTCCATCACTTGCCCTAATTCTGAAAGGTCATGATCAAAGTTCAATAAAGTCTGATCCGATGCATTTTCTGCATAGGTATCATTAAAGTTGAGCGCAGTATCTGTTGTACTGTTTATTTTAGCGTAAAGCTCTTGCGCTATTTTTAGATTCTCTTCACCATCCAACTTGGATTTTTCAATGATTTGCTCATAAATTTCAAAATGACCAGTGGAAGCATAGTCTAATAATACTTGGCAAAACTCAGTAATAACCGCTTGTTCTGGTAAGCAGCGTTTCTCTTGTTGGTAAGGAGGTAAGCCTGCTAGTTTACAATATAAAATAACCAGTATCTGTCGTTCATCCAACCAGTTATCTAAGATAGACAGTGTGCCACCCCATTCTTCTTTTGCTTGTTTTAGTTTGTTAAGCATAAAACCTCCTGTAAGCGAATCGTCATCAATGACTTAGGTTAATAAACAACTGAATATTAATCGCCATTCAGTTTACACAACCCACTGACTAATTACTGTGAACTTCTGCCCAATGTAAAAGGGCAAAAAATATTTATTTATAGGTGCTTCTATGATTGCCTATAATGAGAGTGATGGCTACATTTATTTGATGTTTTTTGCTAACAAATTGGTATTGCGCAGACTTGTTTAATGACTATGCTATGTTGCATTATGTTGATGGATTTGAACAAGAGTAGATTTATGGCAGAAGTGAATACAAAAGAAGATGAGAGCGCATGGTGGTTTATCTTATCGCAAGGTAAGTTAGTTGCCCTAGATAAAGGTGATTTCATCCCTTTTGGGTGCGTCAGTGAATTACCTTTTCCCGATGGTATAACTGAAAATAAACGATTATTAGGTCAGTATAAAGAACAGCCTTGTTATCTTGTCGATTTACCAGAACCCCTTGATGTTGGGATCGGAGAATATGTCGGTCTACGTTCTTTATTAGGCCGTGTTGAGGATCTGTTTTTTGATATGGCAGGGCGCGCCTTCCAAATTAGCCTGTTTTATAAAACCCATCAATTTTGTGGGCAATGTGGGCAAAAAATGAATCCCATTGATTGGGAAATTGCAATGAAGTGTTATCACTGTCAACATCGTGCTTACCCTAGAGTATCGCCTTGTATCATTGTTGCTATTCGTCATAAGAAAAAAATATTATTAGCATTACATAGTCGTCACCATAAAGATAATTACCCTGTTTATACCACTTTGGCTGGGTTTACTGAAGCAGGGGAAAGCCTAGAAGCTTGTGTAGAGCGAGAGGTCTTTGAAGAAGTTGGGTTAAAGGTGAAAAACATTCAATATGTAAGCAGTCAACCTTGGCCATTTCCTCATTCATTAATGATGGGCTTTATCGCTGATTATGCTTCTGGTGAGATAGTGGTTGACCCACATGAGTTAGTAGAAGCCAATTGGTATGATATTGATAACTTACCAATCGTTCCAAAGCATGGCACAATTGCGCGAAAATTAATTGAGAAAACAATAAAGCGATGTCGTTAAGCTAGAGCTTAGGTATCGAAGTGATAGGTAATACCAAATTCATTTTTGAAATTTAAAAAGGTATATTCTATCAACAATTAATAATTGCTGTGTAAAAGCTATCAATAGCTAAAATAGAAAAGGTTACTAATGACAGATTTAAAAAACGATCGCTATCTTCGTGCTTTATTAAAGAAACAAGTAGATAAAACGCCTGTCTGGATGATGCGTCAAGCTGGACGCTATCTACCTGAATATAAAGCGACTCGTGCGCAAGCTGGTGACTTTATGTCGCTATGTCGTAGTGCTGATCTCGCCTGTGAAGTAACGTTACAACCGCTCCGTCGTTTTGACCTTGATGCCGCTATTTTGTTTTCCGATATTTTAACTATCCCAGATGCTATGGGCTTAGGTTTATATTTCTCGGAAGGAGAAGGTCCTAAATTTGAGCGTCCTATTCGCTGTAAAAAAGATGTTGATAACTTAATCATGCCGGATCCTGAAGGTGAGCTTCAATATGTAATGAATGCAGTTCGTACCATTCGTCGCGACTTAAAAGGTGAAGTGCCATTAATTGGTTTCTCAGGTAGCCCTTGGACATTAGCGACTTATATGATTGAAGGCAGCGGTTCAAAATTCTTCACTAAAATTAAAAAGATGGCTTTTGCTGAGCCACAAATATTACATACTTTATTGGATAAGTTAGCAGATTCAGTGGTCAGCTACCTTAATGCACAAATTAAAGCGGGCGCACAGTCGGTGATGGTGTTTGATACTTGGGGTGGTATTTTATCGCCACGTGATTACCAAGATTTCTCATTACAATATATGCATAAAATTGTTGATGGTTTAATCCGTAACCATGAAGGACAGAAAGTGCCTGTTACTCTATTTACTAAGAATGGTGGTCAATGGATCGAGAAGATCGCTGATACAGGCTGTGATGGTATAGGTTTAGATTGGACTATCGATATTAAAGAAGCAAGAGCACGTGTCGGCTCACGTGTTGCGCTTCAAGGTAATATGGA
The DNA here is from genome assembly GCF_003318165.1 of Psychromonas sp. B3M02. Taxonomy (GTDB): domain Bacteria; phylum Pseudomonadota; class Gammaproteobacteria; order Enterobacterales; family Psychromonadaceae; genus Psychromonas. The sequence continues at coordinate 41,486 of NZ_QOCB01000126.1, read as the reverse complement.
TCCATCCATGTTATATGCATCACCTGAGCGTATTCGTGAAGAGGTGGCAACCATCTTGGAAGGTTACGGTAAAGGGACTGGACATGTGTTTAATTTAGGCCACGGTATTCATTTAGATGTACCGCCAGAAAATGCCAAAGTGTTTGTTGATGCGGTACATGAGTTAAGCGCACCTTACCATCAGTAAGCATAAACGCTGTGTAGATTGACCTTATAAAACATGCTTCGGCATGTTTTTTATTTTGTATTGATCTCTCATTTTTAACCCACTAGCGTTAGCTGTTTATTTTTTGAACGATATGATGAAGTCTCATTTGTTATCGATGAGGTTAATATGTCTTTGTTTATTGAACATCAGCAACTCAGCGTTCGTCCTTTTACCGCCGAAGACAAACAAGACTTTGTACAATTGGTACAGCATCCATTGTGTATGAAATACAGTATCACTGGCGTGTTATCTGAACAGCAAGCCAGTGATTGTTTTGATACATTACTTAATAATAAAAAGCATAAAATGTATGCAATACAATGTGTTAAAAGTGGGCTTGTGATTGGTTGCACTGGTTTACAGGACTGCTTTGTTGATCAACAAATTGAACCCTCTTTTATTCTGCGTTTATTACCTGACTTTCATGAACATCAAGATCTACTGCCTACTTTAACTTTGTTGGTTGAACAATTAATCTCCTTGTATCAATTACCTGGCTTACAAACCGTCATATCGCAAAAAAACCATCTAAATATGCAATTAATGAGTGCATTAAACTTTCAAAAAACTAAAGAAGTAACCTGTCGAGGTATCGCTAGCTACCTCTATACGATTGGATCCTAATCTACTTTTATGGTTACTCGGGACAATTCCGATATTTTTTTGCTTTTTTATTTAACAAAGTGAATAAAATGCTTCCGATTCGGGTAGAATGCGCGCAAGTTCAACTTTTTGGAAAAACCAATCAATTGAATGTTTCACCGATGAAAACATTAACCGAGGAATGTGAAAGATAATGGAAAATAGCCGAACGATTAAACGAGCACTGATCAGTGTTTCTGATAAAACTGGTATTGTAGAATTTGCACGTGAATTAGCCGACAAAGGGGTTGATATTTTATCAACGGGCGGTACCTGTAAATTACTTGCAGAAAATAACATTAAAGTGACAGAAGTTTCTGATTACACTGGTTTTCCAGAAATGATGGACGGACGTGTTAAAACTTTACATCCTAAAATTCACGGTGGCATTCTTGCTCGTCGCGGTATCGATGAAGATATTATGGCAAGCAATGACATTCAAGCGATTGATATGGTAGTAGTTAACTTATACCCATTCGCAGCAACAGTAGCAAACCCAGACTGTAAGTTAGAAGACGCAATCGAAAACATCGATATCGGCGGACCAACTATGGTACGTGCTGCTGCAAAAAATCATAAAGATGTTGCTATTGTTGTAAACGCTTCTGACTACGGTCGCATTCTATCTGAAATGAATGAAAATGATGGAAGCTTAGTTTACAAAACACGTTTTGATTTAGCGATTGCTGCTTATGAGCACACTGCGCAATACGACGGTATGATTGCTAACTACTTCGGTACTATGGTTCCAACTTACGGCGAGAATAATGAAGGCGATGAGGAATCTAAATTCCCACGTACGTTCAACGCTCAATTCCAGAAAAAACAAGATATGCGCTACGGTGAAAACTCTCATCAAGCAGCAGCTTTCTATGTTGAAAATAACATTCAAGAAGCCTCTGTTTCAACGGCGACACAGTTACAAGGTAAAGCATTATCTTACAACAACATTGCAGATACTGATGCTGCGTTAGAATGTGTTAAAGAATTCTCTGAGCCAGCTTGTGTGATCGTTAAACATGCAAACCCATGTGGTGTTGCTGTTGCAGGCACTATTCTTGATGCTTATGAAGGTGCTTACAAAACAGACCCTACATCAGCATTTGGTGGCATTATCGCGTTTAACCGCGAGCTAGATGCAGTAACAGCTGAAGCAATTACTTCTCGTCAATTTGTTGAGGTGATTATCGCACCTTCTGTTAGCAAAGAAGCTGCAGAAATCGTTGCGACGAAAAAGAATCTACGTTTATTAGAGTGTGGTGAATGGGCTACGCAAACGACTGAGTTTGACATCAAACGTGTTAACGGTGGTTTATTAGTACAAGATCGCGACCAAGGCATGGTAGGTATAGACGACCTGAAAGTGGTATCTAAACGTCAACCAACAGAATCAGAAATGAGTGATTTACTGTTTAGCTGGAAAGTAGCTAAATTTGTTAAATCAAACGCTATTGTATACGTTAAAAACAGTACAACAGTAGGTGTAGGCGCAGGTCAAATGAGCCGTGTTTACAGTGCTAAAATTGCAGGTATTAAAGCAGCAGATGAAAATTTAGTTGTAGAAGGTTCTGTAATGGCCTCTGATGCATTCTTCCCATTCCGTGACGGTATTGATGCCGCTGCTGAAGCGGGTATTAGCTGTGTAATTCAACCTGGTGGTTCTATGCGTGATGACGAAGTGATCGCGGCTGCTGATGAGCACAACATGGCAATGGTATTCACAGGAATGCGTCACTTCCGCCATTAATCTTTATATCTTAGTTTGTAGGTTCGTCTCTGCGTCAAAGGTGCTCACTTGCAGTTGCAAGCTCCGCGCCTTTTCCTTGACTTCGAACTAACAGATGTTGATATAACAAATTAATGAGTTAACTGTTCTTATGTTTTAAAATCTTTTAAAACATAATTAACTTTTAGTCTTTTGAATAATTGCAGTAAGTCAGAACTAAGCAATTTAGTGTTAGTTCAGGAAAAAGCACGGAGTTTAGCGCGCTAAATGAGTACTTTTGACGCTGAAATAGCATTAAATAGCGACGGACTGTCTTACGTGAGGAAAACGAATGAATGTACTGATTATTGGTAATGGCGGTCGTGAGCATGCATTAGCATGGAAAGCGGCACAAAACCCTGAAGTTAAAAATGTGTTTGTTGCTCCTGGTAATGCAGGTAGCGCACTGGAAGATAAAGTTTCTAACGTTGATATTGGCGTAGAAGATATCGATGCATTGGTGGCTTTTGCTCAAGAAAATAATGTAGAGCTAACTATTGTTGGCCCTGAAGCACCTTTAGTCATTGGTGTGGTCGATGCTTTCCGTGAAGCAAAATTAGCGTGTTTCGGCCCTACTAAAGGCGCAGCACAGTTAGAAGGCTCTAAAGCCTTCACTAAAGACTTTTTAGCGCGTCATGATATTCCAACGGCTTGGTACGAAAACTTTACTGAAATTGAGCCTGCTTTGGCTTATGTTCGTGAAAAGGGCGCACCTATTGTTATTAAAGCCGATGGTCTTGCTGCTGGTAAAGGCGTAATTGTAGCGATGACGTTACAAGAAGCTGAAGATGCGATTCAAGATATGTTAGCGGGTAATGCCTTTGGTGAAGCTGGACACCGTGTGGTGATCGAAGAGTTTCTTGATGGTGAAGAAGCGTCGTTTATTGTTATGGTAGACGGTGAAAACATTGTACCAATGGCAACCAGCCAAGATCACAAACGTGTTGGTGACGGTGATACAGGTCCAAACACAGGTGGGATGGGCGCTTACTCTCCTGCTCCTGTGGTAACCCAAGAGATGCATGATCGTATTATGGATTTAGTTATCTGTCCGACGGTAAAAGGCATGGCATTAGAAGGTAATACTTACACTGGTTTCCTTTATGCGGGTCTGATGATCATGGCAGATGGAACACCTAAAGTGATTGAATACAACTGTCGTTTTGGAGACCCAGAAACACAACCTATTATGCTACGTATGAAGTCGGATATCGTAACGCTATGTTTAGCCGGTGTGAACGGTGAACTAGATGGTATGGTTGCTGAGTTTGATACACGTGCAGCTATTGGTGTGGTATTGGCAGCAGGCGGTTATCCGGCTGATTACACTAAAGGTCATGTTATCTCTGGTATTCCAGCAGCAACGGAAGGCTTGAAAGTGTTCCATGCAGGTACTGCAGAAAAAGACGGGCAAGTGGTAACAAGTGGTGGTCGTGTACTATGTGCTACAGCACTAGGTAATACGGTGACAGAAGCGCAACAGAAGGCTTATGAGCTAACTAAACAGATTAATTGGGATGGTATGTTCCATCGTAATGATATCGCTTACCGTGCCATTGCACGTGAGAATGAGAAGTAATCATTTAATAACGCTGATATTAAAAGCCCCGTTATCTAACCAGATAACGGGGCTTTTTTATGAATCGTATAAACTGATTAAGAAACGATTAAGAAGCAATACGAATCGGTGAAAGTACGTATCTATTTGCCCAGGCAGCAATCACATCTGCAGCATATTCGGCATCTTCTTTTCTGGTTAACAAGTGATCGGCTTTATCTAAGCTCACAAAGCTTTTAGGGTGCAATGCTGCTTGGTAGATTTTTTCCGCTTCTTTGATGCTCACTGTATTATCAATAGGCGAGTGCATCACTAATAAAGCACGTTTTAGTTTGCTGATATGGCTATTACCGTAACTGTTAATATCATCTAAAAACTGTTTTTGTATAGTGAAGTCACGTCCAGCTAAATTTACTTTTGCAGCCCCTTTGGTATTGATTTCATCAATATGGTCAGAAAAGTTATGTGCAACGTGCGCAGCGTCCGATGGTGCACCGATAGTTACTACCGCTACGGTTTCTGGTAGTTTATTGGCAACGCCTAATACAGCCGCTCCACCTAAGCTATGACCGATAAGTAATTTAGGCGCATTGTACTCTTTACGTAAGAAATCCGCTGCCGCAACGAGATCACGTACATTAGAAGAAAAGTTAGTGTTTGAGAAATCCCCAGCACTGCTACCTAACCCGGTAAAGTCAAAACGGAAAACAGCAATCCCTTTTGCTGTTAATGCCTTGCTAATTCGAGATGCTGCAGCAACGTCTTTGCTACAGGTAAAACAGTGAGCAAATAGCGCGTAAAATTTAATGTCAGATGTTGGTGTTTCTAAAACACCGCTAAGCATGTTACTTCCATTAGTAAATTCTACCTTTTGGCGCATGCCGGACTCCTTAGTGAGTAATAAATTGTGTGGGTAAATAGAAACGCCTATTAGATCACATTTTCAGGAAAATTAACATGAATATTGACATTATTTAACATTTTTGAAACAAATAAATGGGAGAGGAAAAAGCGACGGGGGTATATACAAAAAAACCCTCTAAGAAGAGGGTTTAGTATAATTCAACATAAACAATGAGTCATTGTATGTTTGACACAAATAATGATTATTTGTTTACAGATTCTTTAAGCGCCTTACCAGCAACAAAAGCAGGAACGTTAGCTGCTTTAATTTCAATGTCTGCACCAGTTTGTGGGTTACGACCTGTACGTGCTGCACGGTGATTTACTTTGAATGTACCAAAGCCGATTAGTTGAACTGGTTCGCCATCTTTTAGACTGTCAGTTACACTAGCTAAAATTTGTTCTAAAGCTGCTTTAGCTTGTACTTTAGTTAGGTCTGCTTTTTCTGCGATGTCTGCTACAAGTTGAGTTTTGTTCATTATTTGACTTCCGTTAGTATAAAAATATGCGTAAGAATTTAAACACTTATTTAATGTATTGCATTCATTCCTTGCAAGTAAAGCATAATCACTTTAAAAACCAAGAAACTAGCAATTTATTTACCTTAATGTGTTAAAAATCACAAAATTATAATGATTTAGCGCGATTCTACAGCGTTGAGATACCAATGCTAGTACTTTCCAACGCTTTGATATGGACTCTTATTGATTTAATAAGTTCAGGGCTGCGCTCATTTTCTAACATGTCCAGTAAGGTTTCTTGCAGTGTTAGTTGCTCAATAAATAACGGCTCTTGTAGCAACTCTGCTTCATCAATCTCTTGATCTGTTTGTAATTCAATAAAGCTAGCAATAGTCGCAAAACTGGTTTGACTTGCATTTAATGCTTCTTCTTTAGATTTAGTGGTAAAAGAGTTGAAGATACATTGCGCAATAACACAGTAATCAACCGCCGGGTAAACACCATAAAAATCGTAATCACTGCTTTCAGGGATGATCGCATTAAAATTTTCTTCTTGAATAGTGAAGTTGATTTTTGCACCTTTTACAGTCATTTTTTCCCAAAATAACTGCAAAATATTTTCTGCTATCGTGGCATTTTCACTTTCAATGGCTTGGCTAAACATGATGAAGTGAGTGATATTTTGCTCTGCTAAAGCCATACAAAATACACTTTGTTGCCAAGCTTGTAGGTTAGTCAGGCGGTCATTAATGGAAAGCGATAACATAGTTGTCCTATTGAAACTTTAAATAACTTAAGATTATAGGCAAATGAGCATTCTGTCTTTACATATTTGATGGTTTTAATGAATATCTAAATTGCGTTAGAGTTTTTATCTATAGAAGAGATGAGCGGATGGAAAGGCAGGTATAAAAAAAGCGACTATGAAAGTCGCTTTTTAGGATTAAAATAAGTGAGGCTTAGCCCATGCCGTATTTTTTAAGCTTTTTGCGTAAAGTACCGCGGTTAATACCTAGCATAGTTGCTGCACGTGTTTGGTTACCACGAGTGTATTGCATGATGATATCTAACATTGGCGCTTCAACTTCTGCCAATACTAATTCATATAATTCAGTAGTATCTTGACCGTTCAATTTTGCCACGTAACCTGAAACAGCTTGACGTACTGAGTCACGCAATGGACGTTGAGTTATTTGCCCTGTAGCAGGAATATTAGTTGTTGTAGTCAGTGCTTCTTGAGAAATATTTTGTTCAAACATGGGTGTTAACTCTTTTAATTACAATTGATTTAAATAAGTTTCTAATGCAGTTAGCTGCTCGGTGGCGTTGTCTATTGCATTAAATTTTCGCTTAAAATAACCTAACCTGTCTTGCTCTTTTAAATACCACCCGACGTGCTTCCTAGCGATTCGAGGCCCCATTACATCACCATAAAAAGCATGTAAAGCTTGTACATGATTTATAAGTATTTCTGTAACGTCCATTTGCGCTAAACGTTGAGCATGCTGCCCAGTGTTTAAATAGTGGTTAATTTCATTGAATATCCAAGGTGCACCTTGTGCGCCTCGTCCAATCATAATGGCATCAGCTCCGGTATGGTCCAGCACGTATTTGGCCTTTTCTACAGAAGTAATGTCACCATTTGCAATCACAGGGATTGTTATACTTTCTTTAATCGTTTTTATAGTGTCGTATTCAGCTTCACCTTTAAAAAGGCATTGGCGTGTACGACCATGCACTGATAGTGCTTGGATACCTGCTTGTTCAGCGATCTGTGCAATCTCTAATCCATTTCTATTTTCTGGATCCCAACCGGTGCGAATCTTCAAAGTTACAGGTACATCCACGGCATCAACAACACTTTCTAAAATAGCTTTCACTAATTCAGGGTGTGGCAACAAAGCGGAACCTGCTTTTTTCTTATTCACTTTTTTAGCTGGGCAACCCATATTAATATCAACGATCTGAGCACCTTGCTGAACAGTTAACTGTGCAGCGTTAGCCATCGCTAGCGGTTCAGAGCCAGCGATTTGTACAGAGCGGATACCTGATTCATCATGGTAGTCCATTCGTAACTTAGATTTAGTGCTATTCCAAACACGAGGGTTGGATGACAACATTTCCGATACGGCTAATCCAGCACCTTGCTTTCGGCAAAGCTCTCTGAAAGGGCGATCAGTGACGCCAGCCATCGGGGCTAAAATAAGATTATTGTCTAATTGATACTTTCCAATGCGCATATTCTAAGCGTTCTCTAAGTTAAGGCGGCGTAGTCTACGCATTTTTTCTTCCAGAATAAAGGTTAATTATTAACCATTTTGAAATTATTTTGCTTGCAAATTGAGCAACACTTTGTTCTCAGTAATTTAAGCGTGTTTTATACCCGATAAACGAGCCCATTCTTCTTTGATTTTTGCATCATCCATGGTGAACCATTGGCCATAAACTGACAGTAATTCTTCAGCTTGTTGCTCTAGAATGCCCGATAACGCTAATTTACCCTGTGGCTTCACTAAGCATTCGATGCTGCTTGAAAGCTCACGCAGTGGACCTGCAAGAATATTTGCTACTACAACATCAGCAGTGATGCCCTGTGGTGCGTCTTCTGGTAAGTACAGCTCTAGTTGGTCTGATACTTGGTTACGTTGTGCATTATCACGACTTGCGGTAATCGCTTGTGGGTCGATATCAATACCAATCACTCTCTTAGCACCTAGTTTTAATGCGGCAATCGCTAAAATACCTGATCCACAACCAAAATCGATCACTACTTTGCCCTGTAGGTCTTGTGCATCTAACCAAGCTAAACATAAAGCAGTGGTTGGGTGCGTCCCAGTACCAAAAGCAAGGCCTGGGTCTAGCATTACGTTTACGGCGTTTTCGTCTGGTACTGGTTTCCAACTTGGACAAATCCATAAACGTTGGCCAAATTGCATCGGGTGGAAGTTGTCCATCCACTCGCGTACCCAATCTTTATCTTCTAATTGCTCAATTTTAAATGCAAAATCATCATCTAATAAGTCACTGGCTTTTAATAAAGCAACAACAGGTAACATATCTGTTTCAGCATCATATAAGCCTGTTACATCGGTATCACCCCATAAGCGAGTTTCACCAGGCATTGGTTCAAAAATAGGTGTGTCTTGAGAGTCTGTAAAAGTTGCTGACAGCGCTCCATTATCCATTAGTAGTTCACCAATTGCTTCTGCATTTTTGTTGCTTGCATTTAATTTAAGCTGAATCCAAGGCATGTTTTTCTCTTTATTTATGACGGTAGATAGTTAGGGGGCAAGAATACAGGGAATTAGAGGATTAATATAGCACTGACAGCGGATTAGAATACTTTACAATAATCCCGCAACAGAGAATGCTATTTATCAAAAAGATCTTTTAATTCAGTTGGCTAAAGGCAAAAAAATTTCATATTTACCTATTCTAAGGTATCTTTGTCTAGGGTTGTTTTAGGTATAATAATGTCTTTAGATATTGAAATTTATAGTGTTTTATAGCTCGAATTTATAGAAAATGGTATTTTGTTGACCTCTTTTTAATCTTTAATGTGTTTAAAGCCAGTATACTAATTGATTCCTGAGCGAGGGCGAGTGATTTCATTGGAAATGAGAGATTCACATAGGAAAGGTATTTCAATGAATAAAATAGTGATTATTGATGATCACCAATTGTTTTTATACGGTCTAAAATTGACCTTAGAAAATGAGAATAATACGGTGATGACCTTCGACAGCCCAATTCAAGCGCTGCCGGAAATAAAAAGAATCCAACCAGATCTGATTCTAATGGATCTGTACATGCCCGATATGAGTGGGCTAACATTGATAGAAGCGTTAGCCGCACAAGAGGTGATATCACCAGTCGTTGTGTTATCCGCATGTGAAGAGTATCAAGATGTTTATCATGCCTTACAAAAAGGCGCAGCAGGTTTTATTCCTAAATCTTATTCTCCAGAGGCGATGCTGAGTGCATTACAGAGTATTTTCGCTGGTGATATTTTTGTGCCCGATGAAGTGGCAAGTGAAATCGCTGAAATGGAGCAGTTAGCCGAGCGCAATAAAGAGATTTATCATCTTTCTGATAGACAAATTCAGATTTTAAAATTGCTTCACGAAGGCAAAAAGAACAGAGAAATAGCGGATATCCTATGTATCTCTCAGGATACGGTTAAGTTTCATCAAAAGGGGCTATACACTGCTTTAGACGTTTCTGGTTCTTCTAGTCGTATTCAAGCCGTTGATAAAGCATTAAAACTTGGTTTAATTTAATGCTCAAGCCTATCAATATGGCTGCTCAATAACGACATAAGCAGCGCATCACATGAAATTTACTCAGATTATTTTAATAACTGTCTTAATAAGAACCTCAAAGAGGCTGGTTTCACTGGCTTATTAAGTACCTTATAATTAATTAAATCCCCTGTACTTTGCACCTCTTTTAATTTTCCTGGGTCGGCTTCACCGGTTAATAAAATAGACGGAGTATTATGGGTCTTTTTAACTTCTCTGATTATATCTAACCCAGTTTTATGGTCTGGAAGTCGATAGTCAGTAATAATTAGATCATATGTATTAGCATAAAATTTTTGCAGTCCCGCTTCTGCAGTCTCTTCACAATCAACGATATAGTTCCAGCTTTCTAATAACATGCTTAAAGCATTTAAAATGCCTAGATCATCATCAATCAATAAGATTCTATAGCGTATCGACTGGTTACTTGGCGTGCCGATATTAATTGCTTTTGGTATATGCTCTGCCGTTTCTAACAGCAGACCAAAACGACTACCATTTCGATAAGTAATGGCATTAATTTTAGTGCCACACAATAGGGCTTTACGTTGCGCTACAGCCAAGCCTAACCCCACCCCTTTAGTTTTATTGTGTAAGAGGTTTTCTGCCAATTTTACTTCATCAAATAAACACTCAACAATGGATGGTTCAATTTCTGAGCCTTGATTCCACACTTGCAACAGTGCTTTATTTTTATAATGTCGGACACTGATTAACACTTTAGCATTTGAGCCCTGTTTACCATGTATTAGTGCATTGCTGAGTAATACTTCTACTATTTCAACCAATAATCTTTTATCACTTTTTACATTGAGCTCTGTTAGTCGACTGGTTAGTTTAATGCCCTGTGTTGAGGCTTGCAGTTGGTATTTTTTTATCGACGGCAAAAGTGCAGAAGCTAAACTAAACTCGTTTATCTTTGGGGTGATGGTTTCACTATCAAGCCTTGCGATATCTAATAAACTAGCCATCCATCTATCTAATTCTTCAGATGCTAATTTAATGTTTTTTGCTAGTTTCTCTTGTGCGGTGCCTGCGAGTTTGCTCTCTAGTAGGTGCCCATATAGTGATAAACTACTCAAAGGTTGTCTAATATCGTGGACAATACGCTTTAAATAACGTGCACTTTTCTGGCTAAGTAAGCTTGCCTTTTCTTGCTTTACTTCCGTAATCACCTGCTCACTAGTGTTACTACGGTGTGGCGTAAAAATAGTGAGGTAGCATAAGCTAATTAAGAAGGTACTGTTAAATAGGAAAACCGAGGTGCTAGTTTCACCAAGAATAGACGAGAAAACATAACAAAGTACGATAAAAATATTATTGAATAATAGCTGTGGTTTACTGTATGCAAATAAATATGAGTAGAAAATAGGCAGTAATAATACTAAGTATAGAAAGTTGTTTTGATACGTTTGCTCTTGGAAGTGACTGTTAATGGAGACAAAAAGAGTAATTGAGAAGCAAGTGATGGGCAGCAAAAAATGTGTCCAAGCATCTTTTTTATTCACTAAGCTGAACAGGGTTAATACAGTAAACAGTAAAATAGTAACAGGGATATAAAAGGGGGTGATAAAGGTAGGGGTAGTACCAAAAGCACTGTAGCTTTGCCCTGAACCAACTAGGAAAAAGAAAATAAACGAAAGTAGTATAACAATATTAAAGTGACGCAATGATTGCCATCTTGTTTGATCTTGATTAGGGTTTTCTTGGTGCATCACGCTCTCTATTTGCTGAAATAAACTTGTTCGTATACTGAGGTTAGCTCAGATTGCCAATTATTGGATCGTTAATCTGTAGTAAAGGGAGTTAACGCAACAAATATAGTATAAACGTAAGGCAAAAAAAAAGCCTAACAAAGTTAGGCTCGCCTGTAATATGTCTTTTTATTACGAAGTGTATCAAAAATCCATTTAAACGGCATCAAAGTGGGTGTACTACTATGCCTCAATTCCTTAAGACAACTATACAATGCCTCAACCTCATTCAGAAAGTAACTACCCGAGCGGGTAGTTTTTTGATTTAAGGTGCTTTATTGCTTTTGAGTGAGGGAAAATTGAGCTGCACTTTGCAAAGCAAATGAATAACCTTGTGCGCCCATTCCACAAATCACTGCAGATGCGATATCTGAAAAATAAGAGTGATGTCTAAACTTTTCACGTTTATGGATATTAGATAAATGTACTTCTACAAAAGGAATTGCTACCCCTAATAAAGCATCTCTTATGGCTACGCTAGTATGAGTAAAGGCGGCAGGATTAATGATAATAAAGTCTATTTTACCAGCACTGTCATGGATTTTTTCGATGAGCTCGTATTCACGATTACTCTGTAAATGCGATAGCGTAATATTTAATGGTTTTGCCTCTTCATGTAGTGCATTAATAATATCATTCAGCGTTTGGCTACCGTAAACCTCTGGCTCACGTGTTCCTAATAAATTTAGATTTGGTCCATTTAATACTAATACGTTCACTGCTTGCTCCTTTGTTTACCCCAATAAAAAACACCTCGATAACGGGTAGGCTATCGAGGAGTTTAGCGGTAAAGATTATGCTTGGCTATCAGTAAGCGTAATGCTTATTGGATCTCTTGATTTTCTTTAATCAATTGATCGACCACACTTGGATCCGCTAGTGTTGATGTATCACCTAGTTGATCACTCTCTCCAGTGGCGATTTTACGTAAGATTCGACGCATAATTTTACCAGAACGCGTTTTAGGTAGTCCTTCTGCCCAATGTAAAATATCTGGTGTGGCAATAGCGCCAATCTCTTTACGCACCCATTGTTTCACTTCTGCATATAACTCTGGCGAAGAGTATTCACCTGAGTTTAGGGTTACGTAAGCATAAATACCTTGGCCTTTGATTTCATGAGGAACACCCACTACGGCAGCTTCAGCAATTTTCGGGTGCGATACTAATGCACTTTCTATTTCAGCTGTTCCCATGCGATGTCCTGAAACATTTAATACATCATCTACACGGCCTGTGATCCAATAATAACCATCTTCATCTCGACGTGCACCATCACCGGTAAAATACATATTATCGAAGGTTGAAAAGTACGTTTGTTCAAAACGTTCATGGTTACCGTACAAGGTACGCATTTGCCCTGGCCAGCTGTCTAACATCACTAGGTTACCTTCTACTGCACCCTCTAGAATATTACCTTCGTTATCTACAAGAGCTGGTTTAACGCCAAAGAAAGGGCGCGTTGCTGAGCCGGGTTTAAGGTCGGTTGCACCTGGTAATGGGGTAATTAAGATACCCCCTGTTTCAGTTTGCCACCAAGTATCGACAATAGGGCAACGCTTATCACCAATTTTGTCGTAATACCATTGCCATGCTTCAGGGTTAATAGGCTCACCAACTGAACCGAGAATACGTAATGAACTACGTGTTGTACCAATAATCGCATCATCACCTTTTGCCATTAACGCACGAATCGCGGTAGGTGCGGTATAAAGTAGTGTGACATTATGTTTGTCGACGACTTCACTCATACGCGCTGTGGTTGGGTAGTTAGGCACACCTTCGAATAACAGTGTTGTTGCGCCATTGGCAAGTGGTCCATACACTAAATAACTGTGTCCTGTTATCCAACCTACATCTGCGGTACACCAATAGATATCACCCTCTTGATAATCAAACACATACTTAAAGGTCATTGCTGCATATACTAGATAACCACCCGTGGTATGCAGTACACCTTTTGGTGTACCGGTAGAGCCTGAGGTATACAGAATAAATAACGGGTCTTCAGCGTTCATCACTTCTGGTTCGCAGTCACCAGCTTGATCTGCGGTGATCTCTGTCCAGTCAATGTCTCGACCTGCTTGCCAATTAATATCTGCACCGGTATTTTTTAACACAATGACATGTTCGACACAGTCTGTACCATCTCGGGTTAACGCTTCATCAACGTTGCCTTTTAATGGCACGGTTCTACCACCACGACGTCCTTCATCAGCAGTGATCACTAATTTGGCATTACTGTCGATAATACGTCCGGCAATCGCATCAGGAGAAAAACCACCAAAGACGATTGAATGGACTGCACCAATACGCGTACAGGCTAACATAGCCACTGCCGCTTCCGGTGTCATTGGCATATATAAACAAATAACATCGCCTTTTTTAACACCTAATGACTTTAATGCATTAGCAAATTGACAGACTTGTGTGTAAAGCGTTTGAAAAGTGATGTTAGCGTCTTGATCGGGTGTATCGCCTTCCCAAATTAATGCAACTTGATCTGCTCGCGTTGCTAAATGACGGTCGATACAGTTAACTGAAACATTTAATTCACCGTCTTCAAACCATTTAATATCAACTTGACCAGGGGCGTATGAAGTGTTTTTTACTTTTGTATATGGGGTGATCCAGTCTAAAATTTTCCCTTTTTCATGCCAAAATTTTTCTGGGTTTTCAATCGATTCAGCATAATCAGCTAGGTACTGATCATTTGTTAATAAGCTTTTCTTGGCTACTTCAGATGAAACTGGGTAAATATTATTTTCGCTCATTGCTCGCTCCGTTATGTCGTAATATTCATTACTTAAAAGGTTAGTGCTTGTTTAAACATTTATCACCTGATTCTAAATGACAGATAAAACCGTTATTGTGAGATAGGACAATGTTGTTAAATAAATGTTAATTGTCATTGAGTTAGCTGTCGTTTTGAGATCAGCATCAATAAAAAAGTAAACCTAATATCAATTATTTTTTACTTTACTGTTCGTATATTGCGTTTTTATGGCTACGCTTATTAGTTACCATGCAGAAGATAATGCGTAAAGAACGAGGGAAGCGTGAATCTCTTTAGTGTGGTTGAAAACACTGGAGAGATGTTATGGATAACAAACACCGCGGCTTTGCGGTACTCGCTATTGTAATAATATTGAGCATCGCAAGTATCGCTTACACCACTAATATGGCTTATCTGCAATTAATGGATAATAAAGTGCTGAGTAATTACTATGCTAATAGTGAGGCCTTTATCAACGCTGAGTCTGGGATTAACTTAGTACTGAATAAATTAAGCTCTGCAGTTCATGCCCATGAGATGTTAAAACAACTACCTTTCACTTTCGCAACTGCTGAGCAGGCTAATACTGCTTACCAAGTTAGCGTTACTAGTTTGACGGCGAATCAATTAGCTATCTCATCTACGGGTTACTCTAGCGATAAATCCGCCTTAAGGCTGATCTCTCTAGAAGTCTATTATGAGCTGGATTTTGATATTCCAACAGCACCCCTGCAGAGTAATGGTCGTTTAAATATTAATGCGGGAGATACGATTAATGACGGTTGTGAAGGTGTGTCGTTAATCGACTGTCTTTCTTCGGATAATATTGCCGACAATATTGTCATCAGCCAACATGATCTCAGTCTAAGCGAACAAACGCTGGCGTTATGTCCTGATCATAAAAGCCTCGAGCAGGAAGCCATTTACGGCGAGTTGACAGATGCGCAAGGTGCATCGCGAATACAAAGTATTAATAAAGGGCAGTGGGGAAGCACAGCAACCTTTAATAATCCTATTTTTGATCAAGTCACGCCGATTACTGACTTAACTGATAGTCGCTCTTTATTCGAAAAAACTTTTGTCGTGACCTGGGCAGATGCAAAGGCACATTTTATTAAATCTGAACAAGTTGCTTATATTGATATGCGTTACGGCAGTGCAATGGATTGCTCACATCAATTAGCTCAGGTAGAAGAGAGTATCTCCGTTATTTATATTGAGGGCGATTGTCATATTAACCCGTTAGACGTGGCTTCTAGCACATTATCGGGAGATCGGCACTTTACCATTGGTAGCACAGAGCAACCTAAAATGGTGTTTATGGAAGGGGGGACATTTGTTACCCCTCAAGATACACAAAGTGCAGTGATTGGCATGTTATACCTTTTGCCTAAGAGTGAAGCGGTATTGGACAACAGTGGTTCCTTTCAATATCAAGAGGGTATTCAACAAGTCAGTGAGCAGCAATCTATTAACCTATCTGGTATCAAGGTCAATGGCAGCTTACTGAGTGAATATGATTGTTCCTATACCAGTAACTTAGTAGACAGTGATGACGTTACATCACCTCATTTATCTGTTCGTTACGATAAACAAGTCTTAAAGCGTTTATATCAACAATTAGCGGTGATCCCGTCAGCAAGTCATTATCAATTAGTAGCTGGAACATGGAGAGACTTCTAATGAACAAGGAAAATCAAGGCTTTACCTTTGTAGAAATTTTAGTGTCACTGATTGTAATTAGCTTAACGGCGTTAAATATGAGTGGCTTACAAATAAAAATTGCACAACAACAAAATAAAAATATAGCCCACGCACAGGCAATTTCATTGGCAAGCACTAAGCTAGAAGGTTTGTTGAAGATAAATGACGTCGATGACCTGTTAGCACTACATCAACAGGTTGAAACTGATATCACATTAGCTAGTAGCGTTTTCTCTATTGAATGGGAAATTAAGTCTGTTGCAGATGATTTTAATGCGAATAATCAATTTAAAGAAATTAATTTGCATGTATCTTGGTCTAATAGTTTAGGAGAAGTTGAAGGCGTTGTTTATTCACAGCAAATCAATATGGCGTCCATACTCTCAGAGCAGTTTGAGCAACAAGTGAAAAAGGGGTTCTCTAATATCGTAGCACCGAGTACTACGTTAAATGAAATACTGTATTTTGACCCTAATAAAACGTATCAAGTGGGTGATTTTGTTATTTATAACAGTCATTTGTATCAAACAAATGGATTGTATTCGCAACTGAGTACTCCACTCATTAGCGGTTCGGATAATAGTGAGCTTGAAGTGGTAGGCTGGGATAGTCACGAGCAAGTGGATCAACTCAATCTGTTTGATAAGCAACAGGAGGAGTAAACGCTTTAATGTTATGACTTTGTGATAACCCAATAAACATGCTTATGCTACAATTGAACTATCATGCACTCGCTTTACTCTAATTCTATATAATTTAAATTTTGAAGGAATGTTTGGCCAATGATAGAAAGCCAACTGGTTATATTACAACAAGCTAATACCTATTTAGCAGCGGTGACAGAAGCACAATATACAGAAATCATTTCGCCAATGTTTATGAGTTCTGCAGGTGCACATATGCGCCATATTTTAGATCATTACCAATCTGTTATTAATGGTTTTTCAGAAGGTTTAATTGATTACGATAAACGCAGTCGTGGTGGGGTTGTTGAAAGTTGTCCTAAAGCAGCACAAGCAGCCATTAAAGAGATTGGCGTATTTTTACAAAGCCTAACACCCGAACAGCTTGCAACGAGTGTTAAGTTATCCACTGAAATCTCTGTTGTTGATAAACAAGTTGCCATGGTTGATACCACATTAGCGAGAGAAGTTATTTTTGTTGGTAGTCATACGGTTCACCACTTAGCAACTATTAAACATATCGCACAAGTACAAGAAGTGGATATTGAACGAGATTTAGGAATTGCACCAGCCACAGCGACCTTCCTACGAGCAGGGTAAGTTATGTGTACATTAACTTATCAATTGACTGAGCAGGGTTACCAGCTATTTTTTAATAGAGATGAGCAACGTGCTCGACCTCAAGCCATTATACCTATGCTAGATAAGCAACTTAACGCTGTTTATCCGATAGACCCTACTGGTGGTGGTACTTGGATCGCAACACATCAAAGTGGTGTGAGTTTAGCTTTACTCAACTATTATCAAGCTCAAATTAACCCCAGCCTTAAAAACTTTACCAGTCGTGGGGTGATTATTCCGCGTTTATTAGCGCGTGTTGATCAGATCCATCAACAGTTATTAAGCATGGACTTAAGCTGTTTCCAAGCCTTTCAACTATGTGTTTTTGACAGCCAACTGTCGTTATTAACGGCAAGTAAACACGGTGCCCGACAATATGTATGGGATGGTAAACAACTAACTCACTCTTTATTAAGCGCAATTGAGTCGTTGCCTGTTACCTCTTCCGGTGTGGATTTTGAAACCGTATCTGCCTATCGTAAACAGCACTTTGTTAATGCCATTAATGTACAAACAGCCAATACTGATGATTATATTCAATATCATCAGCATCAAGGTGAATCGGGCAAGTGTTCAGTAAAAATGTTCCGTGATGATGCCAAAACGGTGAGTTTTACCCATATTGCAGTCAATCAAAATAGCCAATTAGGTGAGAAAGTGCAGCTGGGGTATGTGGATTACTTTGCAGAGCAAACAGAAGAGAAAATTTCACTGACTTTTTAATTTTAAAGTCAGTGAGTTATAACGGCGGTTGAGCTTATTATTTAGTAATGCGGTGGACGCATCTCTTCTTTTTCTGACGCTAACTGATTCGGCTGACTCTCTTTTAACTTCACTGCTAATAAAGCCACTTGTTCTGTTAACTGTTGAGTGCGACGTTGCTGCTCAAATATCTCTTGATTAAGCGTGTCGATATTATCCTCTTGAAAAGCAACCTTCATTTCCAATTGTTCTATACGTTCTTCTAATTCTGTCTGTTTGTTAGTCATGATGTCTCTTATAAAGGTGCTAATGGCCAAATTTCTAATAAACCTGCGGAGCTTTCAGTGACAATCGCTGAATCGTTCCATAATGAGGCTGAGTATACTACAGCTGTTTTAGGACGTGTCTCTTTTCTTGCAGTCACTGTCCACTCTTGTTGTTTAAGTCCGGTCTCTGTATCCCATAAATTAACTGACTGAGTCGCATTGCCGGTTAATAAGTATTGCCCACCTTTGATAAAACGTACCGAAGAGAATATCGACTGACGGGCTTTATATATCAATGTGCTTTGTAACTTACCTGTTTGTAAGTTCCAGATTTGAGACGCTTTTTGAGTATCGGCAATAAATGCAAAGCGACCATTTTTCTCTAATCTTACTAAACTAACGCGCTGATCAAATTCAAAGCGTTGTACCACTTGTGCTGTCTCAGTATCCCATAAAAAGGCCTGGTGATCGTTGCCACCGGATAATACATAACGTCCATTACTAGACATATCGATACTGTTCACTTTTTCTCGGTGCAATGGTGCCTCTAAGCGGCGGCCCGTCTGTAAATTAATGTGAACTAACTTACCGTTAACCTGTCCATAAGCTATCATATTGCCGTTTTCAGATAGTTGAATATCTCGAATAGGAGAGTCGGACACTTGGTAAAATCCCAGTGATTTTCCAGTTTTTGTATCCCATAGGGCAAACTCATGGCGACTCGCTGTTAAGGCAACACTATTATTTGCTGATAAACGAACAATAAAAACGTCATTGTCTTGATTTTGATGGTGATACCAGTTGAACAATAGTTTATTGTTTCGGTTGTCCCATAAACTGATACCATGGTGGATGGATGATATAAGCGAATAATCTCCATTGTCGGAGATGTCCGCACTGAAAGCTCCCTCTGCAGCATGCTCAAATTGCTGCGAAGGTTGTGGATATTGCTCACAAGCAGTTAACAATAGGGTGCTTACGAGTAAAAGGGATTTAAAAGTATTAGCTAATTGCATGATTAAATTGTCTTTGTTGGTAAACAGCTATAAGGTTAGTATAAGTTAACTGTTTTAGATACTGCTTTGCAATTTTTGAAGTGAAATCAAAAGCTATCTGTTTTAATTTAATATTTGGAGTAACAATGAAAAACATTTTTAAAGTTTCTTTACTAGCAGCTACAGTTGCATTGACCGTTGGTTGTAACCAAGAACAAAAATCAGCAGCCCCGGCTCAAGAAGCAACTGCTGTGAATTTTAAAGATGCTAACGAAAAAGCAGCCTACGCAATTGGTGCTTCATTTTCTCGTTACGTTTCGACTACATTAGAAAAACAAGCTGAATTCGGCATGACATTAGATAAAGAAGTTATCCTACAAGGTATCACTGATACATTACGTGGAAACTCTAAATTAACTGATGAAGAGATGATCGAAACATTAAAAGTATACGATACAGAAGTTAAAGCTGCCGCTGAGAAAAAACAACTAGAATTAAAAGAAAAAGCGACAGCAGAGTCAAAAGCATTTTTAGAAGAGAATGCAAAAGCTGAAGGCGTAACAGTCACTGATTCAGGCCTACAATACTCAGTGATTACTGAAGCTGAAGGTCCAAAACCTGCTGCTGAAGACACTGTAACTGTACATTATGTTGGTACATTAATTGACGGTACAGAATTCGATAGCTCTGTTGCACGTGGCGAACCAGCTAAATTCCCACTAAACCGTGTTATTCCTGGTTGGACTGAAGGTGTTCAACTAATGAGTGTTGGCGAGAAATACAAGTTTGTTATTCCTGCTGACCTAGCATACGGAGAGCAAGGTGCTGGTTCTATCCCTGCTAACGCAACCCTGGTTTTCGAAGTTGAATTATTAGATATCGAGAAAAAAGCTGACGCAGCAGAAGAAAAAACAACTAAATAATGCTGTTAAAGCACTATTAGTTACTGAGGCCACTTTTTAGTGGCCTTTTTTGTGCCTTAAATTTTTAATCATTACGCTGAATACTTTGCAACATCCATCGCTCTGCCTGACAAGTAAGGTGACAGACACACGCATTGTGAATATTAAAATGACGAGGTGCATCCACTGGAATATGCAAAATATGCTTTAATAGCATCACAATGGATAACCCATGGGTCACCACAGCGATAGACTCACCAGGATGACGCAACGCAATCTCATTTAACTTATTAACAATACGTTCCTGTACCTCTTGCAAGGTTTCACCTTCACCAATACGATACCCTAACTCGCCAGAGAATAAGCGTTGTAGCTTCTGTTTGTCTTGTGCGGTTAACTGTAATTTAGGTTGCCCATCTAAATAGTCATAACTGATTTCTCGTAATTGCTCGCTGGTCTTTATAGTAAGTTGTTGAGCTGAAGCTAATGGCAGTGCAGAGGCTTGAGCTCGGCCTAAATCGCTGCAATAGAGTTGTTGTAACGGTATTACTTTGAAGTATTCGGCTAATTGTAAAGCCTGTTGTTGTCCCTTTTCGGTGAGTGGACTATCTGAGTGGCCTTGAAAGCATCCTTGTTGATTAAATAAGGTTTCGCCGTGGCGAATTAAATACACATCAGTCATAGCATTCCTTAGCATAAAAGAGCACTAATATTAACACCATAAAATGGCAAATAGTGTATCCTTGTGCGATAAATTTTAGACGATAATGAACAAGTGTTAGGTGATTGATGTGATGGGTTTTGACGTAGTGGTAATTGGTGCTGGTGCATCTGGTTTAATGTGTGCCATTGAGGCTGGTAAACGTGGACGAAAAGTACTGGTTATCGAGCATGCTAAACGTATTGGTCAAAAGATCATTATGAGTGGCGGTGGGCGTTGTAACTTTACTAACTTATACGTAGAACCAAGCAACTTCCTATGTAGTAATCCACATTTTGTAAAATCAGCACTGAGCCGTTATACACAATGGGACTTTATCGCGTTGGTGGATAAACATAATATTGCCTGGCATGAGCGTGACCATGGACAATTGTTTTGTGATGATAGCGCCAAACAGATAGTAAAAATGCTCCTTGATGAAGCACAGGCAGCAGGTGTGACTATCAAAACGCAATGTGAAGTAATCGCACATCAACAACTAGGCGATGACCATTTTAGAGTGCAAACTTCGCAAGGTGATGTTGAATGCCAATCATTAGTGGTTGCAACAGGTGGGCTGTCACTGCCTAAATTGGGCGCGACACCTTTTGCTTATCAACTGGCTGAAAAATATAACTTACCTGTGAAACCAACCCGTGCTGGCTTAGTGCCTTTCACTTTACAACCGACACAAAAAGAGAAACTAACTGAATTATCAGGTATTAGTTTACCTGCAACGGCCACGGCAATTAAAAAAAATGCGACGAAAAAAGATCGTCCAATGAGTTTTAGTGAAGCGTTATTGTTTACTCACCGCGGCTTAAGTGGCCCTGTGATTTTACAAATATCTAACTATTGGCAAGCGGGCGATACTATCTCAATCGATCTCTTACCCAGTGAAGATCTTAGTTTATTATTGACTCAAACTCAGCAAGATAGACCTGAATTAGCGTTAAAAACCGTGTTATCGCAGCATTTACCAAAGCGTGTCGTAGAGTGCTTATTAGCTATTGCAGAGATTGGAAGCCGCCCATTAAAGCAGTTTACTGAAAAAGAGTTGGCACAAGTAGTGGCACTGTTCCATCAATGGCAACCCTTAATTAATGGCACAGAAGGTTACCGCACAGCCGAAGTGACCTTAGGCGGTGTTGATACCGACGTTATTTCATCTAAAACCATGGAATGTAAATCTGTAAAAGGGTTGTACTTTGTCGGCGAAGCCATGGATGTCACCGGTTGGCTAGGCGGGTTTAATTTCGCATGGTGTTGGAGCTGTGGTTGGGCCGCAGGGCAAGCAGTTTAATTGTGTAGTGACAATAAAGTTGGCCCGTAAGCAATAAAGTTGGCCCACAGTGGTGTTTGTTACTACTCTTATCTTAGGTTGTAAGGTAGAGAATAATTATGTCACGTGGGCGAAAGTTAGAGTCTTTACAAGATTATCAGCGAGCACTCAAAAATAAATATGGGATTGGTCAAGGTAGTGATTATAAACCTTGGCTGAGAGTTCAAGATGTAAAATCTAACGGCACTAGATCGATTATCCAAGGCAGGAAGTCTCAGCGAGGACATCACATGATGTCCTCTATAGAAAGTGAGTTTTTCTATTTAGCAGAATTTATGGATAATGTTGTTGATATCAGAGAGCAGTTTCCTATTTTCCCTCTTAATTATACTCAAAAGGTTGCCAGCGCATTAGGCATTAAGCACCCAGCTCACCCAAAAACTAAAGAGCCAATTATTATTACAACAGATCAGTTGTTAACTATCACAAGCCCTTTAGGTAATTCATTTCATGCAGTCTCAGTAAAGCCAGAAAGTGAATCTGAGAAATTACGTGTGTTGGAAAAATTGATATAGAAAGGGTTTGTTGGGAGCTACTCGGTGTAAAGTTTAGTTATTTCACAGGTAACGAATTAACAAGAGCACAAAGTAAAAATATAGATTGGGCAACCAGTCCTTTCCGTAAGAGTGAACCTGTTTTCTCCCATTACCAAATAGACTATGTACTTTCTTCTATGAAATTAGGTATGAATTCGGTTGAAGAGCTTTGTAATAGATTAATCTCACAGAATATTGTTTCTAATAGTGATGCGTTATTAATAATTCGTTATTTAATCGCAGATAAGTACATCGATGTAGATCTATCATTCAATATACCTGAATCAGGGATATTAGATGTGAAACGTATTGCTGAGGCTCAAGGAGATATTGCAAGTGGAAATTTCTAAAAACAGCATATGGGAATTTAAAGACTTTGATGTATTAGATGATGGTTTGTATAGAGTTCTAGATATTATTCATGGCGTAGAGTCTGTTATTCTATTTCCACTCCACAATCCAGCAAGGACAGTTCGACCAGTAGCTGTTTCCCTTACACTTTTTATCGAGCAAATAGAAAATAAGAGTGCAATTAAAGCTAGTTTTGAAATGCCGAACTATCTACTCCTTGTTGAGGAAGATATTCCTGAGCAATATATTAAACGACGAGACAAAAACTATAATTTAGTTAAAGACCTTGTTGTTGACAGATCTTTTCTTTTCGATTTCGCTACAAAGAAGCGAGTTTTACAACTTTCTGAATATGCCAGGAAAGTTGGAGTTGATCGTAAGTCATTAGCTAGGCTATTAACACTATATTGGCGCTATGGTCAGGATGAAATGGCACTTATGCCGGCATTTTTACAAAGTGGAGCTATAGGAAAAGAACGGACCCCTACCAATAAGCCGTTGGGAGCTCCAAAGAAGATTCGAACTTTAGCAATAAAAAGAGCTACTAAATTTATTGTTTCAGATATTGACAAAAACATATTTAAAACAGCTATCAAAAAGTACTACCTGAGAGAATCTGTTTTATCACTGGCAAATACATATAAAAAAATGCTAGCAGACAGTTACTCAGAAGAGATTCGGTTTGCAGGTGCGTGTAACAGACCTCCATTGGTGCCAACAATGAAACAATTTAGATATTGGAGTAAAAAGATCTTTACTCAAGAGGAGGTTATTAAACGAAGGACGACAGAGAATTATCATCTTAGGAATCAAAGAGCCTTATTAGGTAGCGTCAGGTAGCGTCGCACAAGATAGCTTTTTACCAGGGACCCATTACGAAATTGATGCGACTGTAGCTGATGTCCACATTGTATCTGCTTTAGGCTCTCAGCACGTCTTGGGGAGGCCAACAATTTATATTGTAGTGGATAGAGCAAGTCGAATGATCGTCGGTATGCATGTATCTTTGTATTATGCTTCTTGGCGTGCAGCCAGACAGGCTTTAGTTAATTGCTTTCTGCCAAAGGCAAATTACTGTAAAGAATTTGGTATAGATATTGATGATTCAGAATGGCCATGTGCTCATATCCCTAAAGAGCTTGTATGCGATAATGGTGAAATGATTGGAATACAACCTAAAAAAGCTCTTATACCAATGACTAAGTTATCTTTTACCCCTCCTTATAGACCTGATTGCAAAGGGGTTGTAGAAAAACGGTTTGATATTTTAAATGATAAAGTACTCCATGAATTGTTAGGCACTACAAAAGGTGGGAATGTCGTTCGTGGAAGCAGAGATCCGAGAAAAGATGCAATCTATACTTTAAGGGAGGTCTCTATAGAAATAATAAAAGCTGTGCGAGAACATAATCGTACGCTTTTTGATGACTTAGCATTTTCTAGTCCTTTGATGGTTGAAAATGATTTGTCGCCAACCCCATTAAATTATTGGAAAATTCATATAGCTAAGCATAGACATGAACTGCAATCAGCTACTTCAAATGATGTAATAGCTCGGCTGCTTCCACCTGCTGAGGTAAGTGTAACTCGAAGTGGAATACAATTTAATGGACTTTATTATTCCTGTGCAGAGGTCGAAGAGCGAGAATTATGTTCGATAGCAAGAACAGCTGGGCAGTGGCGTTTAGAAGCAAGAATAGATGAGAACACATCGAACTATATATACGTTAGACTAGATAAAGATAAAGGCTTTGTTCGTTGCAACCTATTACCCCGAAGCCGTATGTTTAGTGATAAGGCGATGTGTGAGTCAGACTTAATAAAAGATTGGCTCGAATCTACTATTAATAATAACAAAGTAGAATCTTTGGAATTAATAAAAGAGGATAAAAATACCATAGAAAAGCATTGCTGTGAGCTATTACGACAAGGGAATTCAATGATAGAGGTAAGTCGATTAACGGGCAAAAGCCGCTGTTATATAAAACATCTCGCTTTAAGAAAAAAAATACCAGTTAATCTGAAACCAAGAGTATTGACTGAGGAGTTGAAGGCAAAAATTGCAAAAATGGCCCATAAAGGCTTTCATCGTTATGCTATTGCTAAAAAATATAATGTATCGGCTGGGAGTGTAGAGATGGTGATATCAACCACATTAGGCCTAGTTCAGAGACGACAGCGTTGTAAAGAGGAGTCCATGTGTCGTCGTTATAAAACAAAAATAATGCGTTTTAGAATGACTTTTTCTGAAGCTTTACGCAAGCACATAAAAATAGAGTGTAGTGATGCATTTTTTGGCTGTATCTGCATGATCCTAAATGGCTTGAAAAGAATTTACCAAAGCCAACTGCAGTGGTTTATAAAAATAGTGTCGATTGGCATGAACGTGATATTGAGCTTGTAAATGTCACGACCAAGTTACTAGATCGTCAGTTATATCCAATATCACGAACTGAGCTTGATAAAGCTTTAGGGGGACATGGTTGATTAAATATAAGGATAAATTACCACTCACCATGACGGTAATTACAGATCATTTAAACTGCTGCTAATAATGCATTGTTTTTATTGCATTAGTGATACGAAACAAACATCCATCTTATGATATTTTGATACTATGTTACTTAATTAACCTTAAATTAAGCTAGTCCTTTGTAGGGTTTCCAAAGAATGTGCACTTGCGCTTGTTAGTAAAAAAATAAGAATGATGGATGAATAAATGAATATTTCCCAAATGGAAGAAGCTGTTAAAAATTTAGTATCCGACTTAGTTTCTAGCAAAGTTGACCAGAACGAGTTTATATACCAGCTAATGGTGGCATATGGTCACCGTAAAACAACCATAGGTCGTATTAAATCAGGTGAACGTAACTTAGCTAAAGTTGAAGGCGAAGTTAGAGCTAAGCGCCATATATACTTTAAGCAAAGCCAAAATGATTGTGTGTTATTGGATATTGATAACATGAAAAAAGAGCCGTCAGTTGCTCGTGATAAAATTCGTTTTGTTATCGCTACTGACTTTAATCAGTTAGTTGCCCTAGATACCCGTACCCACGATACCTTAGATATTGAATTTACCGAGCTAGGTAAGCATTTTGACTTCTTCTTGCCTTGGGCTGGAATGGAAAAAGCGGTTTACAAAGGTGAAAACCCTGCTGATGTTAAAGCGGCAGAAAAAATGGCTAAGTTGTTCGACTTGATCAAAGCTGATAATTTTAGTGAAGAAAACAAAGACGACACTAACGCACTTCATAACTTAAACGTATTTTTAACCCGTTTACTCTTCTGCTTTTTTGCGGAAGATACGGGTATATTCAAACAGAACCAATTCAGTGCTGAACTTGAATCACATACTAAAGTTGATGGCTCTGATGTTGATGGTTACTTAAATCGTTTATTTGAAGTGTTGAATACAAGCAAAGATAACCGTGGTGATTTACCTGACTATCTAGCAAACTTTGAATATGTAAATGGTGGCTTATTTGCAAACACCATAGCCTCGCCAAGGTTTTCAACTAAATCACGCAAAATGCTGATTGAGTGTGGCAGTGAACTAGATTGGTCGGATATTAATCCTGATATTTTTGGTTCGATGATCCAAGCGGTGGTTCACCCTGACCAGCGTGGCGGTATGGGCATGCACTATACTTCAGTGACCAACATCATGAAGGTAATTGAGCCGCTATTTTTAGATGAGCTTTATGCTGAATTTGAAAATATTGAAGACAATATTGATGCTAAGTTAAAACCAAGCCGTTTACGCAAGTTACATGATCGCATTGCTGAAATTATAATATTTGATCCTGCTTGTGGCTCAGGCAACTTTTTAATTATTGCTTTTAAAGAACTCCGTAAGCTTGAAATGGAAATCATCAAGCGATTACAAGAACTAGATCAAAATGATAACCAAGACGACCTATTTGGTGATGTTGGTTTAGATTCATCTTTTTCACGTATCAAACTTTCTCAATTCTATGGCATTGAGCTAGATGATTTTGCTCATGAAGTTGCCATACTTTCTCTTTGGTTAGCTGAGCATCAAATGAATGTTGAGTTTAAAGCTGAGTTTGGGGAGTGTGAACCAACATTACCTCTACAAAGCAGTGGTCAAATTGTGGCAGGCAATGCTTTAAGGTTAAATTGGTTTTCAGTTTGCCCAAATAATGGAGAAGAAATTCATATAATTGGTAATCCACCTTACATAGGTGCGAGAAAACAATCTCCAGAGCAAAAAGAGGATATGAAACACACGTTTTTCAATGAAAACAGTTTCAATATTGGTAGCCTAGATTATATTGCTGGTTGGTTTTTAAAAGGAGCTAATTATATTTCGGGCACTCAAAAATTTGCTTTTGTATCCACTAGTTCAATTTGTCAGGGAGAGCAGGTAAGTTTTATGTGGGATGGTATATTAAGAAAAAATGTAAATATAATTCTTGCTATCCCTGCCTTTAAATGGACAAATAATGCGAAAAATCAAGCTGGTGTATATTGTGTAATTGTTGGTTTAGGCTCTAAAGATAAAAGTTCGAATAAAAAAATATTAGTAGATAATTATTGGAATTCTGTTGCTTATATAAACCCGTATTTAACCAGTACAAATATAACTGCTGTAAAACCTAGAAGTACTCCTTTGTCGTCACTACCCAAAATGGGGATCGGCAATAAACCTGTAGATGGGGGGGGATTTTTATTTACTGAAAATGAGAAGAATAGCTTTCT
This sequence comes from Psychromonas sp. B3M02, assembly GCF_003318165.1. GTDB lineage: Bacteria > Pseudomonadota > Gammaproteobacteria > Enterobacterales > Psychromonadaceae > Psychromonas. The sequence continues at coordinate 13,595 of NZ_QOCB01000126.1, read as the reverse complement.
TGAAATTGAACCAAAAGCGAAGCCGTTTTTTAAAAAATGGTTTGGAGCACAAGAATTTAATTCAGGTGTATACAGGTGGTGCCTTAGTCTGCAAAAAATCAGTGATGAAGAAATATCAAACCTTCCCCAAGTAGCTAGAGTTATTGAAAAAGTTAAGGCGTTTAGACTTAAAAGCACCAGTAAACCAACTATAAAGCTTGCTGGCACACCAAGAAATTTTCATGTCGAAAATTTCCCTAGTACCAACTTTTTGATCATTCCAAAAGTCTCTTCATCAGTAAAAGATTACTTACCAGTTGGACTATTAAAGAAAGAAGATTTAGCTAGTGATTTATTGAACGTAATTTCTTCTGAAGACTTATTTTTTATGGGTTTACTCTCTTCAAAGATTCATTTGATTTGGACTACGGCTGTATCAGGGAAATTCGGAAATGGGATTAGGTACTCTTCTAAAATATGTTACAACACTTTCCCTGTTCCAGAGGTTACAGAGGAACAAAAAAATCAAGTTCGCTCAGCGGCACTTAATGTTTTACTTGAAAGAGAGGCTTATAGCGATATGAGTATCTCTAGATTATATTCGGACTCTATGCCTATCTCATTAAAGAAAGCGCATGAGATATTAGACAAAACAGTTGAACAACTTTATACAGCAGAGCTACTAGATACTGAAGAAGAAAAACTAAATCTACTATTTAACTTATATAACAAGATGACAGGAGGTCAAAATGCGTAATTTAATGGAATTCAAATATGCCCAAAGTGGTGCTAGCTCAAATACTAATGATATGGGTATGCGAGCCATGCAGTCTCGTGCATTTGAAGGCAGAAACAGCCAATACTTACTATTAAAAGCGCCTCCTGCATCAGGTAAGTCTCGTGCATTAATGTTTTTAGCGTTAGACAAACTGCATAATCAAGGCGTTAGAAAGGCTATTGTTGCAGTACCTGAACGATCTATTGGTGGATCGTTTGATACGACTGAATTAAGCAAATATGGTTTTTTTTGTGATTGGGAAGTTGATAACAACAATAACCTCTGTACGCCCGGTGGTGAAACCAGCAAAACCAAAGCGTTTAAGCGTTTTATGGCAGGTGATGATAAAGTGCTTATTTGTACTCATGCTACGCTGCGTTTTGCTTTCCAAGAAATCGAAGACACAGATTTTAATGATTGCCTAATTGCTATTGATGAATTTCACCACGTTTCTGCTGATGGTGAAAACGTATTGGGTGATGTTCTACGCTCTATTATGGAAAATAGCAATGCACATATTGTTGCTATGACAGGTTCATACTTCCGTGGTGATAGTGTTCCTGTATTAACACCTGAGCTTGAAGCACAATTCGATAAAGTATCATTTAACTATTACGAACAACTTAATGGTTATAACTACCTTAAATCACTCGGTATTGGTTATCACTTTTATCAAGGTAGATACACCGACGTTATTCATGAAGTACTCAATTCAGAAGAAAACTACGGCAAGAAAACCATTATTCATATTCCTAACGTTAATTCAGGTGAATCAACCAAAGAAAAGTACGATGAAGTAGATGCCATTTTAGAAGTATTAGGTGAAGCCGGTAAACGTGACCCAGATACTGGGGTTATTCCTGTTACTCGCCCTGACGGTACAGTAATTAAAGTAGCCGACTTAGTTGAAGAAAATGATCGCGACATTATTCAAAATTATCTACGTAATATAAAAAATGTAGATGATATGGATGTGATCATCGCATTAGGTATGGCTAAAGAAGGTTTTGACTGGGAGTACTGTGAACATGCATTGACCGTGGGCTATAGAAGCTCGTTAACTGAAATAATTCAAATTATTGGTCGCTGTACTCGTGATAGTTCAAACAAAATACATGCGCAATTCACTAATTTAATAGCCCAGCCTGATGCTGAAAATGACCAAGTAACGATTGCCGTGAATAACATGCTTAAAGCGATCACTTGTTCATTACTTATGGAGCAAGTATTGGCACCAAACTTTAAGTTTAAAGCCAAAAAAGATGATGATTTTGAACCAGCACCACCGGGTACAATGAAGATTGGTGGCTTTAAAGAGCCAAGCACAAAGCGTACTAAAGACATTATTGAATCTGACTTAGCTGATTTAAAAGCGGCTATTTTGCAAGATGATAAAGTAATTGCTGCTTCAGCAGGTAAAGTTGACCCAGAAGTCGTTAATAAAATACTTATCCCTAAAATAATTCAACGTAAATATCCTGATTTAACTGAAGATGAAGTTGAAGAAGTTCGTCAGCAAGTAGTTGTTGATTCAGCGGTAAGTACAGCGGAAGTAAGTGAACAAGGTGGGAAAAAGTTTGTTCGCTTAGCTGATAAATTTATCAACATTGATGAATTGAGTATTGATCTAATCGATCAAATTAATCCGTTCCAAAAAGCCTTTGAGATACTATCAAAATCAGTAACAACGGACGTACTAAAGCTTATTCAAGAGTCGATTCAAACCACCCGTATTCAAATGGATTTTGATGAAGCTAAATTGTTATGGCCTAAAGTTAAACAGTTTGTTCATGAAAATGGCCGAGAACCTGACTTAAACGCGTCAGACTTTACCGAAAAGCGTTTGGCTGAGTGCTTAATTTACATCAAACAAGAAAAGCGCAAAAGGATGCAAGCGTAATGAAAAATGAAGAATGGCAAAAATTCAAGTCGATGGAGATGAACGACTGGTTAAGCTTCATTAATGACGATGACGAATTAGGGCTTACAGCGGTTAAAGTTAAATCTAAAGCGCCAACGGCTGATGAACACTTAGTCGCTAAGTTTCAGGAGATAAATGACTTCTATAAAGCGAATGGTCGTTTGCCCGAAAACAATATGGCAAACATTAGTGAGCTAATGTTATTTAAACGGTTAGATTCTATTAGAGGTAATGATACCCAGTGCCATGCGCTAGTTGACTTTGATGAATTTAACTTGTTACCACTAACGCATGAAGTGGCAGAGCCTGCGGCAGAATATAAAGCAAAACCGAAAGCTGAACCAAAGCCAGTGGTAAAAGAAATTAATTCAGTTGAAGACATATTCGCTGATGATGATTTTGGCTTACTAGGTGAGTCTGACGATAGCATTTTTAATATAAAACATGTGAAAACAGATAAGCGTGCTGAAAGCGATTTCGTGGCAAGGCGTAAGGCGTGTAAGGATTTTGATAAATATAAAGACCTTTTCCCTGTGGTTCAGCAAGAGCTAAATAGTGGCCAACGTAAGATTATTGAGTTTGATGATAAAGGTGAAAAGCTTCAAGCTGGTGAATATTATGTGTTAAGTGGAGTGCTGATGTACCTCGAACATATAGATATCACCAGTGAAGCAAAAACTGTGGATGGAAAGCGTTTCAGAAAGGATGGGAGAACTCGGTGTATTTTTGAAAATGGGACAGAGTCGAACATGCTTTATCGCTCTATTGCTAAGTCACTATATGCTGATGGCAAAATGGTTTCACCAAAAGGCGAACACTTCTCTGATATTAAAAATGTTGGTGAAGATGATGAGTCCGCAGGTTTTATTTATATATTATCAAGCCAAAGTGAAGATCCTCGAATTAATTCAATTTCTAACTTATACAAGATTGGCTACGCAACTACACCTGTTGCCAAGCGTATCGCGAATGCTGCAAACGAACCAACTTACTTAATGGCCCCCGTAAATGTTGTTGCTGAATATGAATGCTACAACATGAACACACAAAAGTTTGAGAACCTTATTCATACCGTATTTAAAGATGTTTGTATCGAGGTTGAGATAGCTGATTTACAAGGCAACATGTGCAAGCCGAGAGAATGGTTCAGTGTGCCAATTGAACAGATAAATACGGCTATTGAGCTTATTGTAAACGGGCAGATTGTTAATTATCGATATAACTCAACCACGCAAAAAATTGAGTTGAGATAAAAACAGCAAATACAATGTGTAAGTGATTTTATGGGGATTTAAATGAAAACGGATTTTAGTGAAGGGTTCTATTCAAATGACAGTGATAAAGAGACGTTAGCAACAAGAAATACATTGCTAACAGAGCAAGTAGATGCTGTGAGACAAGAGAAAAATAAGCTGTTACAGTTTTTGAAATGCCAACTAACAGGTTACCTAGGCGTAAAGGTCGCTTATTGGATTCAGGGATCATTCAAAAACCATACGGTAATACGCCCTGTTCGTAGTAGTGATGAGTTCGATGTTGATGTAGGGCTTTATATTTTTGCCGATGCTGAAGGTCAAGGTGTTAATGCCTCTGATGCAAAAAGGTTGCTGAATAAAGCTTTGCAGGCTTATTGCGAATCTCATAGCACTGCTAAACTCGAAGACTCTAAACTCAATTGTGAACGAATATGTTTCCCTGATAATTTTCATATTGATCTTCCTCTTTATTACATAGATGAGAAAATAGGAAAGTGCCGCTTAGCTACCGAAAATAATGGTTGGATAGATAGCGACCCTAAAGCATTACAATCATGGTTTGATAATCAGATAAAGCATTTTTCTGATACTGAAAAGGCCCGATTACGTAGGGTAATTAAAGCTATAAAAACTTGGGTTAGCCTTAAGAATATAAAACTTCCGTCTATTGCAATATCAACTTTTATAGCTAGAAACTATGTTGGTTACGCTTCAGAAGAAGATGCTATATGGGAACTATCAAATAGCCTAACAAATTACATAGTAACTGGTGGGAGAATCCTAAGTCCTATTAATGGTGATGATTTAATAAGTGCTAAAGGCGAAGAACTAGATGAACTGAAAAGTGCTTGCTCACGGCTTCAAAGCGTTTTGAAAGCAGTTGCGCTCTCTGAGTCAATTGTCGTTTCTCACCAACTGTGGTCAATTGAATTTGAACATGTATTACCCCCTCTCAATTCGCTTAAAGTACAAGCTGGTAGTGAGAACTTACCAGCAATAACAACACCACCTCAAATCAGTGTTAAAACATCAAGCGGAGTGCCTGAGCAAGTTCTTAGTAATGTATCAGTTTATCGAGGAGATAAACTTAGCTTCAGAGTAGATAACAAAAATGATTTGGGACACAATCAAAGGTTTGATATCTCTGATTCAGTAACCGAAAACTGCGAGTATCGTGGTAAGCACTACATGGAGTGCACGATTTTAAATGGGGGCTTAATTGTAGGGGTGTCTACTGTAGTAGTTAATGTTCTTCGGCAACAAAGACCACTTCGCAATCCGCCTAAAAAACGATATGGACCAGTGAGATAAAAATATGTGGAAAGTTCTACCAAAGTTTGGATTAGCAAAAATATTAGTATTGTTATTATGCTCGATTGTAACCACTGGGCTAATTTGGGCTACAAAAGGTTGGACGGGTGTAACAATCTTTTTTTCTGAAGATGGCTTTAGCGTTATATCGAGCCTATTAATTCCTGTCTTAATTTGTTTTGTGGGCATTACTTGGTTGTTAGGTGTTTACGTTTGGCGATGGCTTTGGAAAATGCCAGTCATTGGAGTGCTATTGAATGAAAAGGTATGCCCTGATTTAAATGGCTCTTGGACAGGTAAAACCATTTCTACTTATAAAGATGAGCAAGGTAATCCATACGAAAAAGAAGTGGAAATGGTTATTAAAGCAACTTTCTTTGGTTTTGATATTCGCCTTGTATCAGTTGATAAATACCAGAGAAGTACTGTTATGCAGAGTGAGATCTTAAAAGATCCTCGTGATGGAGTCTTTTATCTTAGTTATATATTTGAATCAGTTGTCGATCAGCCCAAAGAAACTGATGATGCAAAATTTGATGGGGCGGCTCGATTACTTGTCAGGTTTGAAGATAATGACATTAAGCTTGTTGGAAAGTATTGGACAAACCGAGGTTGGCAAAGAAATATGCAAACTGCGGGTACTATATTTTTACAAAAGCAATAGATACTCGGGAAAACGACTCTTTCGTTTGACACTACTTGTGATAGTGCAATAGAACCTTGGTGCATACACGGCTGAATAAATATTTTATCAGTTAAGTTAATTTGTCAAAGGCCTTGATATTGAAGATAAGTATACTGTATATGAGGGGGGACAGAAGAATAACTTTCTTTATTTGAGCCCATGATTCAGGCGATACCGCTAAATGATAAAGATCGCTCAGAAGTTAAGTCGATTGCTAAATGAATTGAGCAAATACAAAAAATGCTAGTAATTGACTAGCATAAGAAGCAATTTACTAAAGTACCAGTATGCAGTTTAATTGAATAAGTATTAGATGAGTTATGATCCGGCCTGTTCAGTGTTCATAAGTATTTATACATTTTTTATGGAAAGTATTCTGACTGTATTTGACATTAATACAGTTTCAGAAGTTTATCGAGAGGTATAATAAAAAAATGGTTGTTCCTTATTTTCATGAAGGTGAATCTATTTATAGTTTTATATTCAGAGTTCAGTTAGTACATGGGATTAGTAACTTTACCAACTTAATCAGTTCTACTGGAAAATGGAGCATAGTTCTTGATGTTCAGGATGATAATAGCAAGGTTATTTTTTCTAGGTATAGAGAAGAAGATTTGATCGCCCTTATGAGGAATGTTGGAATCGCTCTAGACAGGGGGCCAATATTTAGTATACCCGTTCAATATACTGAAGAGTTACACGCTTTTATTCGCCCAAAAGCAAGGTACAAAGGTGCACGATTACCTACTGGTATTTCGGTAGAAATAAGGTACTGCAAGGATTGTATTTTAGAACAAATCTTCAAGCATGGTGTGGTTTTTTTAAGGGAGAGTGGCAAGTAAAAAATGTTTGTAAACAGCATAATATTCCCTTGTTTAAAGCCCCTTCCAAAGCAAGAAAAATAACAATAAAGAACATTATGCTAATTTTATCAGGTAGAGACCCTAATGAGTTTGAAAAAGTAGAATTAGATGATGAAAAAAGCGAACGTATCTCTTCATACTTAAATGTAGAGCCAATACTTAACTTAGCCCCATGCTTGAAAGATGCTTTTCTGGAATGGCTTGACAGTATTATTGAATACTTTCCTAATTCTTTATTGCAGAAAATTAGTATTTATTCCAATAAAGAAATAAATAAAATTGATAATACCCCGTTACTTAGGTATCTATTAAAAAACTCAAAATACCAAAGAATAGTATTAGAATATTTTGCTAATAATAGCTTCAAACTTCTCGATGATTTTTTAAGTAATCGAGCAAAAAAAGTGATTATGTATAATGGTGTATTTCATAAGAAAAACTTAGCAGGTGAAGCCTATATGTTGGCAAGCAGTGATTGCCAACGTTGCTCGATGAGATGCAATTAAACTCTTTCTTACGGGCCAACTTTATTGTCACTTCACATTAATACTGTGCAGTAACAATAAAGTTGGCCCGTAGTAATGTTCGTTTTTATTCTTATCTTATATTTTAAAGTAGAGAGTAATTGTGTCACGTGGACGAAAGCTAGCGTCTTTAGAAGATTATCAACAGGTACTTAAAAACAAATATGGGATTGGAGAAGGTAAGTTTTATAAACCTAGGCTTGAAATTAAGATGTAAAATCTAAAGGTACGAGAAGTATTATACAAGTCAATTAAAAGGACTAGAAGCCCATCAACCTAAGTCACTTTGGGGCACTAAGTGCCCTAGAAATTTTCCACTAGACACAAAAACACCACTAATTGGGTGTCCTCCAAGTTATGCGTTTAATGACTGTTATGGTAAATAGTCATTTTTCTTAGACAAATAACGACTTTATCATTAAACTAATACTAAACATTTAAAACTAATAGCTAAGCAGTCAATACCCGTCTTAAAACCACGAGCTAAAATTCATCACAGAGAGATGATTATTTTGGTGATAAATATACTGTTCTCATTTAGGATCATTTTCAGGCTCGAATAGCTAAATAACTCTGTTTTCTCTCTTACTGGATTATTTTTTGTAGATGTTAACAGGAGCGGTTTGTAAGGCACTTTGGAGCGAAAGCGAGATACAAAAATTGAACATCGCCAAGTTTACTTGTTAAATGCAATGAAAATATTTCAATGGGTGAGCTTCCCTCGATTTTGTAGCTAAATTAGGTTTCAGCCCACAAGCGTAATAGGTTAGCGTGTGATTTGCTGATTTTGTCAAAGGCGTTGCTTTTACCTTGTGCTTTCATGATTTCTCGTCTGGCATTATCTAGATCTTGTAGTACCTCACGTTGGTCTGCATGACGAATATAACTCTCTAACCAAGTAATACCTACATGCCTTACCCCTTCAGTTACTGGATTGACTCGATGTAATGAGGTTGAAGGATAAATAATGGCGTGACCTGCCGGTAGTTTATAACTGAGCTGCTGCGCACCAAATGAAAAGACTAATTCTCCGCCTTGATAATCATCTGGGTTGGATAGGAATAGGGTGCAGGATAAATCGGATCTGAGTATTGCTTCGCTACCCATTAACGCATCATCAACATGATCCCCATAGCCACCTGAATGTTGGCTTTGGCTAATCAAAAAAGGCGCTATTTTTTTAGCATAGGTGCTGGTGGAAAATTCTGGATGTGTGACTAATTGGCTGGTTAGGGCGTTAGTGACTTCTGACTCTAGCTCAGGCGTTGCTTGCCATTGCTGATTAGTTTTCATTGATTTAGCTGCCCAACCTGCTGTTTCGGAACCTGCATAAAACTCGCCTAATGTAAGTGTATTATGGATGTTAACTAAGGTTTCTTTGTCTAATACGTTGTCTAGGATCGTGATCATGAGATTTTATCTTACCTTTTATTAATGAGAGTGGGCAGTAGTATTACTACCCACTCATTTTAACCGTTATAAACGGTATTTAAAGTCCAAGGTGATTGAACGAGGGTCGTTGGCTTCTGCAGATACCCAGTTTGGTGTTGTGACAACACGACTTTTGTCAAATAGGTTGCGTACCACTAGTGATACATCCCATTTGTCCATTTCGTAGTAAGCACCAAAGTCAAACTCTGCATAACCAGGAATGGTGTAGTCATCATCGTTACGAGAACCTTCTACACGCATCCCTAAAGCAAAACGCATTGGCTCATTTTGCATCGCATAGCTATTCCATACTGAGAATGCGTGGTATGGCGTGTAGTTAGCTTGTTTACCAGCATCATCACCAGTGGTATCGTGTGCATCTGTGTAAGCATAGCTGACACGGCTAGAGATTTGGTCATTAAAGTGGAAGATGGCATCAACTTCTACACCTGTCGATCTAAATGCTTCACCTAACTCTTGTGTTAAGACACGCTCTCCATCGATGGTTTCAGTACTCGTTGGATTTTTAGTGTTGATGTAGAATAACGTCACACTCGCATCTAGTTTCTTATCAAAGAAATCGCCTTTCACACCAATTTCATAGTTGTCACTTTCTTCTGACTCATACTCAACACCATCTTGGCCATATTGGATTAAGTTTGATGTATCCACTGGCTCATAAGCTTGGCTGTATGAAGCAAATAGGTTGATTTCAGGGTTAAGTCGGTAGACAACACCTAGATCATAAATGAAGTTAGTTAGGTCTTGGTCATAAGCATCATCACTTGAACTTGTTTCTTCACCTACGTATTTAGTGAAACCAACCCCTAGTGCTAAGGTAAAGTCGTTAAGCGAAATACGATCTTTTAGATATAAATTAAGCTCTTTATCAGTCGCGGTAGAAAAATCGCCGTCTTTTAGAGAGTCAGGCATTGCTGAGTATAATTGGCTATCTGGATCATAAAGGTCAATCGTGTATAGACCAACTGCTTCTGCGTTATCTTGGAAGTTACGCATAAATTTAGTTTCTTTATAACGGAAGTTCGCACCGACAATAAGATGATGTTCAAGCTCTCCAGTATCAAATTTGCCTTCGGCATTCATATCTAGTAATGCATATTGATCTTCACCTTTCGCGTATACCCATTTTCTTTCGAAGGTGGTATCACCAATGCTGTTACCTAGCGCACTACTATTACTAATGTATAAATCTTGAGATTCTGATTCAGTACGAACCGCGGCTGCACGTGCATTTAACGTCCAGTTTTGTAATTGATGTTCAACGCTAAGTTCTAATGTCGTTGATTCTGTGGTGCCTTTATCAAGCGGGCTGCCGTAGTAACTACCACGGTTGATCACACTACCGTAGCTGCTAGTGGTATCACCTAATGTACCGTTAGCGAAGTTAGTGGTGAATACACCATCTGTCCAGGCACTGCCGCCAACTCTCTCTTGGTTTTTATATTCTACACGCGGTGTGATTTTTGTATCTTCACCGACCAAGAAAGTTAATGATGCATCAACTAGTTGATCATCATAAGAACGACCTTCTTGGTAACCATCAGCATCCGGCGTTAATTCTGCATTGATGCGGTACAATACTTTATCACTTGCTAATTCACCGGTAGAGTCGATGTTTACTGATGTTTGGTTTCTTTCAAAGTAGCCCGTGTCATCAGAAACAAAAGAGCGGTTTTTAATGCCTAAGGTTGTTTCAGATTCTTTTTTAGGCTTTTTAGTGGTGACATTTACCATACCGCCACCGACACCTGTTCCATATAAGATAGCATCAGAACCGGTAAGGAAAGTTGCTGATTCAAGGTTATAAGTGCTTGGTAAACGTGACCCTGTACCTGTTTCCCCACCTTGTAATGAGCGTAAACCATTCACCATAAAATTATCGATATTAGTTTCAATACCACGCACAATCACTCGACGCGCTGCCGAACTTTCTGTGTGGAAACTTGCAACATATTCAGCAACATCACGTGTATCTTCAGCAGCCATATCACTGATTTCTTTCTCCGATACTTGTACAACAGAACGACCAGTTTCTTTTAAAGTTAGGTTCATTTTTGTTGCTGTAGAGTCAACGGTATTATTAATACCTTGTTGCTCAGACTCTGCTGTTACAGTAATGGTATCAAGGCTTGATACTCCATCTTCTGCATCTACTTCTGCGGCAAATGAGGTTGGAGATAGCGCTGTGATTAGGGCTGAGCCTACTGCTAAATGAGAGAGTGATTTTGAGGTGGTGAAAGACTTGCTAGACATGCTCCAATGTTTCCTTTTTAAATAATTACTTTGTTAATCCATTTGGTATATCCAATATACTGGTGCGCACTTTAAACTAAATGATAACTATTACTAATAAAAGGATGGGTGATTTACATTTTTTACATTTGTTTTTGTGGTTATAAAACAAACGCATTATAGGTTAGTGAAAAAGGTGATGATGAATAGAAGCCTATTTATTGCCGAGAAAAGTAGCTAACGGTATGTTGTTTAGGTAGCAGAAAATAAAACACACTCATGCATATATATAAATGCATATGCAATTTATGTTATGTTTTGGCGAGAGCTACGCGAAGTCTGATCGTTTAGTTAATTATTTTTTAGTCTGTAGCCTGCTTAGGAGAATAAAATGTCCAATCGCGACTCGAATTTACCCAATATCCAAGAAAACACATTTGATATACCAAGTGTCGATAAATTAGTTGTTAATTCTGCAACAACAAGAGCTGTTCATAAACCAAGAATATTATTACTGTATGGCTCATTGCGAGATCGCTCTTATAGCCGTTTAGCAGTGGAAGAAAGTGCGCGTTTATTAGAAGCGATGGGCGCTGAAACGCGTATTTTTAACCCAGCTGGTTTACCGCAGCCGGATACGGAAGATGAAACCCACCCTAAAGTCAAAGAGTTACGTGAATTAATGATTTGGTCTGAAGGGCAAGTTTGGTGTTCGCCTGAGCGTCATGGATCAATGACGAGTATTCTAAAGAGTCAAATTGATTGGATGCCATTAAGTATCGGAGCGGTGCGACCAACACAGGGTAAAACCTTAGCAATCATGCAAGTGTGTGGTGGTTCTCAATCGTTTAATGCGGTTAATCAAATGCGTATTTTAGGTCGTTGGATGCGTATGTTTACTATTCCAAATCAGTCTTCTGTGGCAAAAGCATTTTTAGAGTTTGAAGAAGATGGACGTATGAAACCTTCATCCTATTACAACCGTATTGTGGATGTAATGGAAGAGCTGGTGAAATTCACTCTATTATTACGTGATAATAAAGACTATATGGTAGATCGTTATTCTGAGCGTGTTGAGAGTGCAGAGCAACTGAGTCAACGGGTTAATCAAAAAAGTATATAAATACAGAATTGAACACCGTGTCTAGCACGATGTTCAATTCCAGTAGGTTAAGTTGAGGGTGTTATCCGGCAGGTTGTAGATACTGTTCGATAATCTGTTTATGCTTCTGTGCTAATGCCCCTGCTTGTACAGGTGGGATGCGCTTTAAATCTACTTTTTGGTTAGTTTTAGAAAACTCATTCGCAAAGTGAGCGGCGAGATCATGTTTACGAGTTTGTTGAGATAAGTCAGCTATATCAGCAATATCGATACTTGGGTCAAAACGATGAAAGCCACGATAATTAAAGTGTTTATCTACCTGTAAATCGCTCAATCGAATAAACTCTTGCATTAACGCTCTGCTTAATGTGTTTAAGGTAAGGTCTTCAACCATTAAATACAGTGTTGCATTGGTCATTTCAGTTAATGTACTTCGCTGACTTTGATGGACATTGATATCAACTAGCCACAAACCATTAGGTCGTTGTTGAACCTCAGATAAACTTAAGGTGCTGTGATCATAAGTGATTTTAGTTAACGTATCGTTTATTTCTTGTTCTGCGCTGAGTACTTTTTTCTGTTCATTAACTACATCCTTTTTATTATAAAACTCAGCCATTAAAGGCAAATCAATATGTGTGTTAAATGGTGTAGTTGTGCTGTCGTTGAGTGTGAGTTTAAATAGCTCTCTTACTTCATGTTCACGCGATTTTTTAATGGCCAAAAATACACTTTGAATGACTTCAGAAGTTGGGAGTTCGGGTTCAACACGCCACTTCCTACCAAATAATAGCTTCTCTTGGTTTGCTTTCAGAGATGACTTTTTGTGGTAATTATCATGTCCGATAACACCGACTTGAATATATAAGCCACTTGCTTCTTGCGCTGCAAACACCACATATCTTGGGTCATATTCAATATCACAGATTAATGCTTCTATACTGGCTAGTGTATGATGATAAGTGAGGTAGTGTTGAGGCACACAATAATTACCATTACTCAGTAATACTTTTGGTGCTTTAGGCATGATCTTTTCACCTAAACGCAATGCGACTTGTTTCACCATCTGAGAGACCTTATAAAGAATATTTTACATTGAAAAGATATACGCCATTCAATTCACGAAAGTTCACTGAATTGTTAAAAAGTAAAAATAAAGACCTGATAAATAGATTAATAATTTCATCACATAGGCCTATTACTGTTATTCAATAATGGTGAGTAAAATAAAGGTATAAGATGAAGGATTGATGACTAAATAAGCTGAAGATAATACCAATCATAGTAAGTAACTGATCTATTTTACTTGTTAAAACAACTTATTTTTCGTTGTAAGTTTCGCATAGGGAACAACCATTTACATCAACTTACGCCTCAAACTAAGCCATTTTTCCGGCGCAAAATTTAGATCAGTTATTTAATACAATTGGTATTAATTTGTATAAACTCAAATTTCAGGCATAAAAAAACCAGCAGTTAGCCGGTTTGATTA
>NZ_QOCB01000012.1:3218-3498 GCF_003318165.1 Psychromonas sp. B3M02 | reverse complement strand
AATTTAGATCAGTTATTTAACACAATTGGTATTATCTACTTTCCTTTTTATCGGATCAGCGCTGAGAATGTGCTAACGTTAATAACAGGTATATCATTTAAGCAGAGGGATGAGCATGAAAATAGTTATCGCACCTGATTCATATAAAGAAAGTTTAACAGCTAAACAAGTTTGTATCGCTATTGAAACCGGCTTTAAAAGAGTCTTTCCAGGTGCACAATACGTGTTAGTGCCCGTCGCAGATGGTGGTGAAGGCACTGTTCAATCATTGGTTGATGCA
>NZ_QOCB01000012.1:2472-2930 GCF_003318165.1 Psychromonas sp. B3M02 | reverse complement strand
GGCCGCGGCCAGTGGTTTACATCACGTCCCCGAGCACGCAAGAGACCCGAAAGTGACCTCAAGTTTTGGTACTGGCGAGTTAATTAAAGCAGCGTTAGATGATGGGGCAAAAAAAATCATCATTGGTTTAGGTGGCAGCGCCACTAACGATGGTGGCATGGGTATGATGAGTGCTTTAGGGGTGCGATTTTTAGATCAAAACAACCAAGAGATCACCGCAAACGGCGCTGGGTTACAAGATATCGTTAAAATAGATATTGATGACATGGACCCTCGCCTGCAAGCCTGCGAAGTATTAGTTGCCTGTGATGTTGACAACCCTTTATGTGGCGAGCGAGGGGCAACTCATGTCTTTGGTCCACAAAAAGGTGCTACAGAACAAGATATCGAACTATTAGATAAAGCCCTGCTTCATTATGGTCAATGCATTAAACAACAATTGTCTATTGATGTATTAG
>NZ_QOCB01000012.1:0-2346 GCF_003318165.1 Psychromonas sp. B3M02 | reverse complement strand
TTGATGTATTAGACACTGCCGGTTCAGGCGCTGCTGGCGGGATGGGAGCTGCATTAATGGCTTTTGCTAACGCAAGTTTAAAGCCGGGGATAGAACTCGTACTAGAAGCGGTTAAATTAAGCGAAGATATGCAACAAACGGATTTAGTGATCACAGGTGAAGGCCGTATTGACCATCAAACAGTTTTTGGTAAAACCCCGATGGGAGTAGCTAAAGTCGCCAAACAATTTGCTATTCCAGTAATCGGTATCGCTGGCAGTTTAGGAAAAGATCACCAAGCTGTTTATGAATGTGGCATAGACGCTGTTTTTGCAGCAGTACCAGGCGCAATGACATTACAGCAAGCTTTTACAGATGCTAAAGTAAACGTAGAAAATGTCGCAGAGAATATTGCTCAACTGTGGGCGCTTAAAGGTTAATAAGTAAATAAGTTAATAAGTCAGTGTGCTATTTTCTGATAGCACCCTTTAATACCTTTTAGTTTATAGTTTTTGATTTTTTAAATACTGAATAATATAAAGATTTAAAGTATTGTCGACGCTCATTTAATAAAATAAAGCATAAGGCAAAGTAAATACTTGGTTCTATCAGTCCAGACTTCACCGACCAATAATAATGTACAGTGCCTAATATTAACGCCACATACACCCATCTATGAAGAGTAAACCAAGCTTGTTTCATTCTTTTCCTAATAGCGTTGAGAGAGGTAATACTCAACAATAAAAGGATTGTTCCAGCGGCCATGCCTAAGGTTAGATAAGGTCGCTTAATGGTTTCTTCTATCAGTAACCCCACTTGCCAGTTTAACTCTAACCAGAGAAACGCGGTAAAATGTAAACAGATCCAAGCAAAACTATATAAACCCAATACTCTCTTTAGCCTTAATAATAAAGGTTGTTTAAAACGCTTAGCAAAAGGTGTAATCACTAACGTAATTAATAAGTAGTTCAGTCCTGTTTTACCAAGAAAGTGGATCATCTCTTTAACAGGATCAGCTCCTAAGCGATTACTATCAATCAATATATAAAAATACAGTAAAGTCGATAATGAAGCTAAGTGAATAATCGCTTTAATTAAGGTAATAGCTAATGGTGGAATCTTAAACATCTCTATACTCAGTGACCATTAAAAGTAACGAGACAAGTTAATGCCTTTGTACAAATCAGCCACTTCTTCTTCGTACCCATTAAACATTAAAGTTGGTTTTCTAGATTGTTGGAAAACATTACCTTCACCAATAAAACGTTCAGTTGCTTGACTCCAGCGAGGATGATCTACATTAGGATTCACATTTGCAAAGAAGCCATATTCATCGGGACCAATTGCTTGCCATGTATTAACAGGTGCTTTATCAGTCACTGTAATTTTTACTACTGACTTGATACTTTTAAAGCCATACTTCCATGGAACGACTAAGCGTATCGGTGCACCATTCTGTGGAGCTAAGGTTTTACCATATAAGCCAACCGACATCAGTACTAATGGATTCATCGCTTCAGCGATAGTCAAGCCCTCTACATAAGGAAAGTTAATACTTCCACCTACAAATCGTGACTTTTGACCGCGCATCTGTTCAGGGTCATAAACAGTTTCAAAACGAACAAACTTAGCATTAGACTTAATCCCCGTCTGTTTTAATAAACTGGCTAAGGTAAACCCTAACCATGGTATATTCATAGACCAGGCTTCTACACAACGCATACGGTATAAGCGCTCTTCTATCTCAAATTTCTTTAATAGATCTTCGTAATTCAAGGTAATTGGATTATCTACTAGCCCATCAATGGTTAATGACCATGGATCAACTTTGAATTGTTGACCGTATTCAGCAGGGTCACCTTTACCCGTACCAAATTCATAGAAGTTGTTGTATTCAAGGACTTTACTTTCTGGGGTCAAACTGGTTAATGATTGGAAGTTAGTATTTTTAGTAAAACTGAGCGGTGTACGCTGAAAAGTGCCACCTGCCTTTGCTTCATCACCGCTACTGGTAAAGATATCAAAAACACCGGCAGTGGCAGTTTTTGTAAAAGGTAGCGTTAACGCAGCAAGCCCCACCCCTTTCATTATATTTCGACGCTCTTTATAAACCGACTCACCAGTTATTTGTGATTCTTTTAACTGTGATTTTTTAGTGTGTTTAATAAGCATATCTTTTCCTCACTTAATTGAATCAAGATAGACCTATAAAACACACATAATATTTCATTTAATTACAAGTATCTTACAGATCGCATAATAATCTTAAGGATTGCTGGCCACTCGCCCAATATTTTCTTTCGAAAGGCGTAATAGCTTTCTCGGCACTATAGACATCGATCTGACTTTCAACATTAGCTAATACTA
>NZ_QOCB01000091.1 GCF_003318165.1 Psychromonas sp. B3M02 | reverse complement strand
ATCTTACCACCAAGTCGTGAAGAGCTAGAATTACGCCTTAATAAACGTGGTCAAGATAGCCAAGAGATCATTGCTAAGCGTATGCAAG
This sequence comes from Psychromonas sp. B3M02, assembly GCF_003318165.1. Taxonomy (GTDB): domain Bacteria; phylum Pseudomonadota; class Gammaproteobacteria; order Enterobacterales; family Psychromonadaceae; genus Psychromonas. Next base: position 1,340 of record NZ_QOCB01000091.1, on the reverse strand, counting down.
AGGCACAATCTGAAATGTCTCATTACAATGAATACGATTATTTAATCGTCAACGACGATTTTGATACCGCGATACAAGAGTTTTCTGCTATTGTACGCGCATTGCGCAGTGAACAACAAAAACAAGCAATAAAGCACATTAAAACAATCAAGGCATTATTAGAAGTATAATCTCTATACTAAGACGCTGGATCAATTGCTATTTAGCGCATATAATAACCGCCCTTTTTTATGTAATTAACTTTTGGAGTTAACCAATGGCACGAGTAACCGTTGAAGATGCAGTAAATGTAGTAGGCAACCGTTTTGATCTAATCTTAATGGCTTCTCGCCGAGCTCGCCAGCTTGCGACACAAGGTAAAACACCTTTAGTTGAACCTGAGAATGATAAGCCAACAGTAATTGCATTACGTGAAATTGAAGAAAACTTAATCACTAATGAATTAATGGATATTCAAGATCGCCAAGAAAAGCATGAGAAGCAAGCTGCAGAATTAGCTGCTGTTGCTGCAATTGCGGAAGGCCGTGGCTAAACCCCACTTGCCTTATGAATATGGAAGAACGCTGAGCATGAGAATGCTCGGCGTTTTTTTTGTACTGCATTAGTTAATCTGTCATGTGATAATAATCCCCCGTTATAATCACTGATTTACGCATTACCTTATTAGGCAACCGCGTAGATAATCTTGTTATGATCAGATATACACCGTTCACCTTAAACAATGAATGGTATTAGGATAACTTAACTTTCTCAGGAGAATGTTTTGGTCACTTTATTCGTTCCAGCAATCGCAATTATTGTTGGTTTTGCACTACTTATTTGGAGTGCAGATAAATTTGTATTAGGCGCCTCTAATACCGCACGTAGTTTTTCTATATCACCATTAATCGTAGGCATAGTGATTGTTGGTTTAGGTACCTCTGCACCGGAAATGTTAGTGTCATCAATGGCCGCATTTGAAGGTAATACAGGCCTATCAATTGGTAATGCTATTGGCTCTAATATTACTAATATTGGTTTAATGCTAGGTATCACCGCACTCTTTTATCCATTACATATTCACTCAAAGTTATTGAAACGTGAAATGCCAGTATTACTAGTGATTATGCTAGTGAGCTATTACCTATTATTAGATCAGCATTTAAGCTTCTTAAATGGTCTATTTTTACTAGGCTTAATGATTGCCATGCTAGGTTTCACTATCTGGGAAGCAAAAAGCAATGGTAAAGACAGCCTACCTCAAGAAATTTTAGATGAATTACCTGAAGAGATTAGTAAAGGTGAAGCAATAAAATGGTTACTGATTGGTATTATTGTCCTGATTGCTTCTTCGCGCTTAC
>NZ_QOCB01000016.1 GCF_003318165.1 Psychromonas sp. B3M02 | reverse complement strand
AAACGATTGCGCAATCGTTTTTCAGGTGTTTTTTATCAAGCTAATTAAAACATTAAATAAATGCGGAATAAGGTTGTTACATGAAAAAATCAGCACTGTTAAACGCTCAACTATCTCATTGTATTGCTTCATTAGGACATTTTGATGAAGTGACGATATGTGATGCAGGCTTACCCATTCCAAATCAAGTAGAGCGCATTGATTTAGCTCTCACACACGGAGTACCAAGCTTTCTAGATACAGTGGAAGTGGTGTTAAGTGAAATGCAGATCACTGGAATCATTTTGGCTGAAGAGATAAAAAATATCAGCCCTGTATTACACCAAGCACTACTTCAGTCTATTGAAAAGCAGCAGCAATCTGTAGACCTGACCTATCTTAGTCATGAAGAATTTAAAGCAAAAACGGTTAATAGCAAGGCAGTCGTTCGTACTGGTGAGTGCACACCTTTTGCGAATGTGATTTTTCAATCCGGTGTAGTTTTTTAATTTGTTGATGCGAGAAATATGATGAGAGAACCGATATTAAAACTCACTGATATCCATAAATCTTTTCCAGGTGTAAAGGCACTAGATGGAGCATCTTTAAATGTGTATCCCGGACAAGTGATGGCTTTGTTAGGTGAAAATGGTGCTGGAAAATCAACATTAATGAAAGTGATCACTGGCATCTATTCCCTAGATAAAGGTGAGATACATTATGAAAACAAGCCTATTCGTTTTAAAGGGCCACGCGATTCACAACAAGCTGGTATCAGTATTATTCACCAAGAATTGAACTTATTACCGGCGTTAACAATTGCTGAAAATATCTTTTTAGGGCGAGAAATGACCAATCGCTTTGGTGCGATCAATTGGTCTGCTATGTATCAAAAATCTGACCAATTGTTGGCGCGCTTAAGAGTAAAGCATAAGTCATCAACGATTCTCAGCGAGTTGAGTTTAGGTGAACAACAAATGGTAGAGATAGCTAAAGCACTCTCCTTTGAATCTAAAGTGATCATCATGGATGAGCCTACTGATGCATTAACAGACAGTGAAGTGGAAGCCTTATTTAGTGTGATTAATGAGTTACGTGATGAAGGTTATGGCATTGTTTATATTTCGCATCGTTTGAAAGAAATTTTTGAAGTTTGCGATGACATTACTATTTTACGTGATGGTAAGTTTATTGCGCAAAAAGCGGTCGCAGAGATAGATGAAGATAAGTTGATTGAACTGATGGTTGGGCGCCGTTTAGACGAACAATACCCACGCATCCCTTGTGTGCATCAAAGTAACTGCTTAACGGTTAGTGAATTATCTGGTGAAGCAATAGATAAGGTTAGTTTTACGCTAAAACACGGGGAGATATTAGGAATATCTGGGTTGATGGGCGCAGGTCGTACTGAATTGATGAAGGTTATTTATGGCGCATTGGCACGCCACTCTGGAGAGGTCGTATTAGAGGGGGAAGTGATTAATCCTGATTCAGCATTACAAGGTCTACAGCATGGTATTGCCTATATTTCGGAAGATCGAAAAGGCGATGGCTTGGTTCTCGGTTTGTCGGTGAAAGATAATATGTCGTTGTGTGCACTTAAAAGCCTTTCTAGTGGATGGCAGTTAAAGCATCAGGAAGAGCGCCTAGCAGTGAATGACTTTATTGGCCTATTTAATATTAAAACGCCTTCGATGGAACAAATAATTGGTAATTTATCGGGGGGAAATCAGCAAAAGGTAGCTATCGCTAAAGGCCTGATGACTAAACCTAAAGTATTGATTTTAGATGAACCTACGCGTGGCGTAGATGTCGGGGCTAAAAAAGAGATCTATCAACTGATCAATAAGTTTAAAGCTGAGGGCATGAGTATTATTTTGGTGTCTTCGGAAATGCCAGAGGTATTAGGCATGAGCGATCGTATTTTAGTGATGCATCAAGGCCAGATCAGTGGCGAATTTAGTGCACAGGAAGCAGATCAAGAAAAACTAATGGCTTGTGCTGTTGGTAAAAATCACAATGAGGTAGCAGCATGAGTTCAAACATTACAACCCCTGAAGTTAATCAGTCTAAAAGGTATATTTTCACTAAAGCCTGGTTTATTGAGCAAAAATCATTGATCGCATTGATTGCCTTAATTGCCGTTGTATCTGTACTGAATGAGTATTTTTTTACACTTGATAATCTGCTTAATATTTTACGACAAACATCGGTGATTGCGATTCTTGCTGCGGGGATGACGTTAGTGATCTTAACGGCAGGCATTGATTTAAGTGTAGGCTCTATTCTTGCGTTATGTGGTGCTTTTGCTGCCAGTATGATTAGTCTAGAGATCTCAGTGTTTATTGCTATTCCAGTCTCTTTATTAGGCGGCGCGGTTTTAGGGTCAATGACAGGGGTAATTATATCAAAGGGTAAAGTGCAAGCATTTATCGCGACCTTAGTGATGATGACATTACTGCGTGGTGTGACCATGGTGTATACCGATGGTCGTCCTATCTCTACAGGTTTCACTGATGTGGCTGATCATTTTGCTTGGTTTGGTACTGGTTACCTATTTGGCATTCCAGTGCCTGTATGGTTAATGATTTTTGTATTTGCAGGGATTTGGTACTTACTTAATCATACTCGTTTTGGTCGTTATGTTTATGCGCTAGGCGGTAATGAATCAGCGACTAAGTTATCAGGTATCAATGTTGATCGTATCAAGATCGGTGTGTATGGCATTTGCGGCTTATTATCAGCACTGGCCGGGATCATTATTACTTCACGATTATCATCAGCTCAACCAACAGCAGGTATGGGTT
>NZ_QOCB01000051.1 GCF_003318165.1 Psychromonas sp. B3M02 | reverse complement strand
CTGTCCCAAAATCATCAATAGAAATTTTTATTCCTATATCTGTTAGGGTTTTTAAGGTTTCTTTTATTTTAGCTTCTTGATTGGTTGGTGCTAAATGCTCTTCCGTTATTTCCAATTCTAATTTAGAAGCGGGTATATTAGAATTTTTTAAGGCCCCTATTACAAACTCTGTAAATCCTTCATTGTATAACTGGCGACTAGAAACATTCACTGAAATTGATAAATGATCGCAAGCTGTATTTTTCCATAAGTTTAACTGTTCAATTGCTTGTTCAATAACCCATTTACCTAAGGGAACAATTAAACCTGTATCTTCTGCAATTGGAATAAATTCTGATGGGTATATCGGAAGTTTGTTTTCCCGTGGCCATCGAATTAAAGCTTCGACCCCAACTATAACTTGAGTTTTAGAACATACTTTAGGTTGATATAAAAGAATAAAATCATTATTTTCTAGGGACTCTCTAAGATTATTCTCCGTTGACCACCTTTTAATTGTTTTTTCAGTTAACTCGCTAGAATAAAAATATACATTATCTTGTTCAGATTTTTTAGCTTGATACATAGCGGTATCTGCATTTCGTAAAAGTTCACTGCTATCTTTACCATTATCTGGATAAATACTAATGCCAACACTTGAACCTATATAGATAATTTCATCATCTATATAAAAAGCGTCATTAAATAAAGCTTGAAAATATTTAATAAATTTTGGAATTAAATCTAAGTTATCAATTGAATCTAATAAGAAAGCAAACTCATCCCCACCAAATCTTGCTACTAAATCTGTTTTTGTAATCACGGAACTAAAACGACTCGCTACTTCCTTTAGTAATAAATCACCGGCTTCATGTCCAAGTGAATCATTAACTTGTTTAAATCGATTTAAATCAATAAACAAAAGAGCAATTTTATTACCATTACGGTCAGCTCTTTGTATTGAACGCTCTAGTCTTTGTGTAAATAGAACTCGATTAGGAAGATTAGTAAGTGAATCATGATGCGCAACATGAACCAGTTTTTTTTGTGATTCCTTAAGCTCACTTATATCCTGCATCACACCTGAAATAATGGAGTCTGATTCGTTAGTATTTTTTAATAACTGCCCTTGTAATTTTAAGTGTAATAAATCATTGTTTGCTAACTGAACTCGAGTGTCTAAGTTAAAAGCTTCACCATCTTCAAAGGCTTGCAATAAAATATTTTTAACATAAAAGCGATCAGGTTTATAAATAAGATTAAGAAAAAATAATTTACCATTTTCAAATTTAAAAGAAGTTAAGCCAAACATATTTGCAAGTTGTTTAGATAATAATAAGTGTCCATTATCCTGCTCTAATTCCCAATAGCCTAAACGCGCAATTTTTTGTGCATGTTCTAATCGACTTTCACTTCTTTTCAATGAGTTGTAATAATAATTATTACGTAAGATATAACGTAAATTATGAGTAAAGAGAGACCAGTTAATAGGTTTGATCATAAAATCAGTGGCACCTAAACTATAAGCATGCTCTATAGATTTTGTATCATCCATTCCGGTGATCATAACAATAGGCACCCTTTCTGATTTTTCAGATGCTCTAATTATTTGGCAAACTTCAAATCCATTTAATTTTGGAAGCTCAACATCGAGTAATACTAAGTCTGGGTTATGTTTATTAAATAAAAATATCCCTTCAGCACCATCTTTAGCTTCAATAACATGGTAATTATCAGATGAAAGTACTTGATTGATCAACAACCGAGTCATTTCATCATCATCTATCACTAATATTGATTTCATATTCATAAAAACCTCATTACTGGTCTTAATAAAATGCTATATCCCATTCAAATTTTATAATTATTTTTTTGTATTGAAATAAGCAATAACATTGATAGATTCTGAATCTATCTCTTTAAGCAAGTCTGAAACCGAAGTCAATGAATTGGACATTAACGTTTTTTCTAATTTATCAGTTAATTTTGCAAGTTGATTTGCACCAACATGCGCACTACTAGACTTTAAAGTATGTGCTGATTTTCTAATATCATCATTAGCAGAGTCTAAATCGTTAAATACTTTTAAGCTTTCTTGTAGAGTCTGTAAATAAAGATTAACCACTTTATTAATCAATACTGATGAATCTCCTGGCTGTAAAGTCGCTAAATTATCTAGCAAACTAGGATCAACTGATTGATTAAAACTCTCATTCTTATTTACAGTTAAGTTACTGTTTTTATTATATTTAGCGATTTTTAAATCATCATCACGTGGGATATGTAACCAGGGTACCAATTGCTCATATAACTCAGCCATCGAATAAGGCTTACTAAGATAAGCATCCATTCCCGATCGTAGACAGCGTTGCATATCGCCATCAATTGCATTAGCGGTTAATGCGATAATGATATTTCCTTTACAAATTTCACCTGTAGATTCTAAATTTCGAATAGTACGTGTTGCCTCTAGTCCATCCATTTCAGGCATTTGCATATCCATCAAAATGGCATCGTAATTTTTGTTTTTTACTGATTCAACTGCAATGAGGCCATTATCAGCAACATCAACATGTAAACCAAATGACTCAAGTACAATAACAGCCACTTCTTGATTAACTGGATTATCTTCAGCGATTAAAATGTTGTATGGATAACTAAAATGATAATTTTCATCCATTTTTTCTTGTAACTGCGCAGAATCGTGGTTATTTTTCGACAGGTTAAAAGCATCGTCTAAACAATCATAAAGTTCTTTTTGTAATACAGGTTTATTTAAAAAATAGGTAATATTGCTTTCTTTTAGTAAAACTGAATCTGTGGTGACTGAACTTAACATCACCATAATTGGTTGTTTCCATTCACTATTTTTACGGATAGTATCTGCTAACTCTAAACCATCGAACCCTGGCATATGCATATCTAAGATAACTAAGTCATAAGGTTTATTTTTCTGATGCGCAACATTTAATAATGCTAAAGCATCCGTTCCACCTGTCGCTAAATCACAATTTAAATTAATCTCTTTGAGTTGTTCTTTAATAATAAAGCGATTTGTTGCGTTATCATCAACTACAAGAATATGCTTTTCCTGTAAATTCAATGATGCAGGTAAGACTTTAAATGCATTAGTATCGACATTAGCTGAGGTCAACTCAATAGGCATTAGTTCAATTTCAAATGAAAATTGACTCCCCACTGATTTTTCAGAAGTGACTGTTAATACCCCGCCCATTAACCTAACTAATTGTTTTGCAATAGGAAGTCCTAACCCTGAACCACCATATTTTCTAGTTGTTGAACTATCTTCTTGAGCAAAAGATTCAAATATATGGTCAATTTTCTCTTGTTCAATTCCAATGCCAGTATCGATAACATTAAAGTGAATTTTACCTTTTTGTTTTTCTGATACTCTCAAGGTTACTTGACCATGTTCAGTAAATTTTAATGCATTACTCAATAAATTAGTGAGTACTTGTCGTAATTTAACGGGGTCACCTAGGTAGGTATCGTTGAAATTAGGTGGGATAGACAGTATTAATTCTATGTTTTTATTGTGAGCAGTTTCACCATATAAAGAGCCAAACTCCTCAATCAAAGAACGTAAATTGAATTCAATCAACTCAAGTTCCATCTTACCTGACTCTATTTTTGAAAAATCTAAAATATCATTAATAATACCCAATAAATTCATTCCCGACTGATGGGCCGTTTCAGTAAACCTTTTTTGTCTTTGCCCTAACGGTGTTGTCAGTAGTAACTCAGTCATTCCTAAAATACCATTCATAGGTGTTCTTATTTCATGGCTCATGGTTGCTAAGAATTCACTTTTTGCTTTACTTGCCGCTTCTGCATTTTCTTTCGCAGTGGTCAGCTCTTCTGTACGTTTTAAAATTTTATTTTCTAAGTTATCTCTATGATCTTTTAGGGCTTTATCTCTGCGTCCAATTTGATCAAGCATCTGATTAAACCCCTTCATCAACGACCCTATTTCATCATGGCGATGTCCTGGAATACGCAAGCTATAATCTTTATCAGTAGAGACTTTATCAATAATTTTAGTGATCTCTAAAAGTGGTGCAGAGATCAATCGCTGCATCCTTAAGGCAATCAATAAAGCAAACAATGTTCCTAAAATAAAAATGAAAGGAATAATACTTAACTGTTTTAATAAGCGTTGATGTAACACACTAAAATCATCAACCAACAATACATAACCTACTGTATTTCCTTGATGGATTATCGGTTCAACTTGCGACAATATTTCTGATAACTGCCCTTTTTGTAACGCTAATAACGGCATAGATATCAATTTGCTATGTGCTGTTTGGTCAAAATCTGATTGTAAATATTCGGCTAATACTTGCTTGTCTTGGTCGTAAATTCTCGCTAATACAATCTCTTTTTTCGCGTGAAGACTATCTAAGCTTTCTTGAGCTGCTTGTTGATCTTTAAACAGTGCCGTTGCTGTATTTTGAGTCGCCATTAACCTTGCTAAAGTGCTGATTTCACTCTCAGAGTCCAAGTGACGATAATAGTGCTGAGCGAAACTAACAAATATAATGATCGCAATCGTGGCTATCACGCCAGGCAATAAACCGATTGCTATTAACTTATTTCTTATAGAAAGATTTTTTATTTTTATCACTGGTTCACCTTTAATCATCTACGAGAATAGAAAGCTTCAATAACTTTGAACTTAACACTAATTGCGTTGTAGATAGTTGCTGATTAGAAACTTGAAAACGGAGTCGATTATTATGCTCGACAAGATTGATAAAACCGCCAGATGTAAAATGAGGGCTTTGATCGGTTATCGTTAATACTTTTTGAAGTTCGATTTGGGAGAGTAAATAACGATAAAGATTACGGTCGTCGGTACTAATATAAAAAACATGACAATGTTTGTAATCTTGATCACTTTTAACTTCAACCACTGAAATGGGATGGGTCGCCACTTTTTTGCCAGTTAACATGCTTAATTCACTGGTCACTGCATCTTCACCATAGGCACATAAAACAAATGCGTCTTCAGGGTTATTCCATGTAGTATCCGGCCAGCGAGTAAACTTTGCTATGTTATATATGTAAGCAACTTTTAGAGTACTTATTTTATTTTGCTCTGCTGTAGCAAGGTTTATATTAAACAGGAAATACAGTAGAAAAATAAATAAGGGTCTGAGTATTGGGTTATTTATCATCTCGATATATCTAATCGCTATTACCAGCGATATAGCGCATTAACAAAGATACTTCTCTCTATTAATGAATCTGTACTGGATGACTCGGTAATAAATTGTTGATTCTCGTCATGTAAAAGATGTTGCCCAATAAGCGATAAAGTTAATGATGGTGTTGCTTGCCATGCAATACGCAAATCACTGTCGATGGAATCAGAAATATATTGCTCACCGTTTGTTCTGTCCCAACTCCTTTCAGAGGTATAATAAAAACGTATATCAAATTCAACTGATTCGAATAAATCTGTGCTTGCCCAAATAGAAGCTTGGTGTGTTAAAGAGCGATCAGCGGTTAGTGATATAACATCATTACTGTATGCATTGGTTTGAGTATCTTCTAAATTAATATCTAGATAACTGTAGGTAAAACGTAAGCGTGCCGATGGCGTCACTTTCCAGGTTGCTAGCCATTCTGTTCCATAACTATAACCTTCAACATTATTATCGAGGTTAATAGGGATCACGTAAAAAGTGCTGCCGTTTACTGTTTTTAACTCTGCATCTCCAATGTCATAACTTAATAAATTATTGTATTTATTATAAAAAGCCGTAATGTCAAAGGACAATTCAGAAGACGGAAGCCAACGGTAACCAACTTCATAAGCGGTTAACTCCTCAGATTCAAATTCATTATTACCTACTAATTGCAATAATCCAGGGGTTCCTGTGGGATCAAAAGGACTAGGCGCTATTACCTGAATATTGATAATAGAGTCATTTTCAACTTGTGAAGGAATTCTAATAGCACGCGAAATTGCTGTCCATAAAGTCATTTGTTTTGTTGCTAACCAACTCAAACGTACATTCGGTTGTAGTTCGGTACTGCTATAATTGTTTCCTTCTAATTTCGCGCCAAAAGTTAAGGAAAGGTTTTGATCTAGTGTGCTCCAAGTATCTTGGATAAATAAATTCCAAATTCGAGTTGTTTCTATTGAAGATGAAGTACTAAAAGAAGCTGAACCATCAAGATCATTCTGACTGACACGATAACCTGCCCCCCAAATTAATGAATGATCAGTCATGGGCTTTAATTGATGCTCTATATCAATATTGAAAGTGGTTCTCTTTTCATCGAACTGTGGGTCGTTATGTTCATAAAAATCGACACTCGTGCGTACATTTAACTCAGAATCAATACTGGTTTTCATTCCCCAACGTAAAGCAATATTGCCACCTATCAGATCAACATCATCACTTTCTATTGTAGCAATATAGGGCGAAGAATAATCTGATGCAGAGTATTGTTGACGAAGTTGATGTTTATATAGATCGCCTTGTAGGGTTAACCATTGGTCATCGCCTGAATCAATATCAACGCGCAAACCTGTTTGTAAATATTTTCCTTGGTTATCTTGGTCGACACCATTAAGGTCTTTTGATTCTTCTAACTTTTTACTGTTTGCGTAAGCTCTGAATCTTGTATTTTCACTTAATTCTCCACCTTGCCTAACGCCAACTCCTTTATATTGATTACCTATAGAAGCAGTTACTTCTCCCTCTGCACCAGTAGCAGGTTTGGTAATAATATTAATAACACCATTAACTGCGTTGGTTCCCCATAGTGTTGCACCTGGGCCTCTGATAACTTCAATTCGGCTAATATCAGACATTAAATAGTTTAAACTTTCCCAATAAACACCTGATGATGTTGGCGTATAAATACTACGCCCATCGATCATAACCAATAATTTATTAGAAAAACGTCCGTTGAATCCCCTAATGGTTACAGCCCACTGATTTGAATCAATTTTTGCAACATCTACGCCAGGCACTAAAAACAGGGCTTCAGGAATACTGGTTGCGCCTGAACGACGAATTTCATCTTCTGTAACCACATAAATAGCAGCCGCTGCTTCTGATAATTTCTCATTCTTTTTACTAACCGAAGTGACTTCAATTTGCATTAATTCATCAAAATCAAAATCAATCAAATCTTGATCTACTGAATCTGCTTGGCTGTAACACGAAGCGAGAGAAAGAGATAAAATAAGTCGGGTTAGATGATTCATACATTTCCTTGTAGTAAAAATCCTAATTAATTATTAGTCTTAACAATCACCTATCCATAAGTAATTAATAATAAAACCTTTTCTAATAATTATAATAATTAAGTAATCTATTGTTGTTGTAAAAATAACTTATGTCTTTGAAAGGTTTAATTAATGAAGTAAAACTTACGTTAACTACACTTAATCAACAACCTAAGTAAAACTTGGTACATTTATATAATAGATGACATTTAAAAAAAGTAACAATTAAATGACCATAAATAGGTAATTTATTGTATGTTTATTGAGTTTAAAATAATGTAGCTGAGATCAATATATTGGTTAATTTTTAAAAAATAACTAACTAGTTCAAAAGTATCGCTACTTATTATCATTGAATATAAAAGGAAACGTGAAAGACATTTAGGTGAAGTTGGCCTCGCAGCAAGAAAATCAGGATATATTTAAACTCCATATTTTCTACAAACTTACTCCATATTTCAGCAGTATAGTTTAGTTATTGAAACAAACTGTAGATTTAACAATAAAGTTAAACACTTGGAGAAGAGTATGAAAAAGCCATTATTAGTATTAGCAACTGCCCTATTAGCTGCAAGTTTTTCATTTAATGCATCAGCAAATTCAAGAGGACATGAGCAGTCCGGAGATCAAAATAATACACAACAAGTAACAATTGTTAAAAGCAAAGTTAATCAGAGTGCCAAACAACAGCATAATAGAAAGCAAGCAAACAATCAGAAAGTAATGATTGTTAAACAAAATACGCATATGAAAAAACCACAGCATAAGGCTGTTAAAAATCAGCCAAGTACTAGCTTTAGTATTTCATTTGGTAACGGAGTGAACACATCTATAGTGATAGCGAGTAATGATGTTCACCAAACTAACCAGCATCAGTCGCAACAAAAAGTAGTAAAAGTAATTAGATAAAGACAGCTAAATTTTATTACTTAATTTCTACAAATATCCAAAATTCAGAAGCATGTTAGCGTAACGCTACCATGCTTTTTGGTTTCTATAACACTACAAAACATCTTAGTTAATTAATCTGGTCGGTGTAGGTATACTTAAGCTTAAGATGATTATATTACCATCAAAAAAACCACATAGTACTCGTCCGTTAATAGCGAATTTTACCTTTTAAAACTAAATATAAGATTAACTGTCTTACTTCTTGAACATTGATTCAAATTATAAATAGGTAGCATAAATTTATTGGGTAGATTGGCTGAAATTATTCCATATTACTGCAATAGAATAAGTATTTTTATGCGTTAAAATCGGTAAAAATAATGATATTTTTTGTTATAAAAATTAATAATTTGATAAATCAACAAGTAAGCCATTGAATTTAAATCAAATATTTTATATCGAAAATTGTTATGGAATCTCCACAATTTCTGCAAATTTACCACATAGTTACCTTTTATAGTTTAGTCACTGCAACAAAGTCAATATGACTTTACGAGGAGATTAACATGAAAAATACATTATCATTATTAACGGCAGGCTTATTCACTTTTAGTTTTGCATTCACTACACCTGCTTATGCAAATAATCATCATGGAGCATCTGCTCAACACAAACAAAAAGTTAGCCACCAAAAAAATGTGCGACAAGTTCAGAAGATTAAGAAAAGAAGAGCGATAAGAAATAGAGTGATAAAACGTTCACCAACTCCAGTCATTCAACTTGGATTACATGGCCCTGTTCTTTCTTTATTCTTTTCACCACATCATGGTAAAAAACATAGCAGAAGACATCATGGTCACCGTGGACATTAAATAAATAGCTATTTAAGTAGAGAATCACTAAAAAGTGCTCAGAGATGAGTACTTTTACTTTTACTTTTAATTTATCAGTCGCTCACTATTAACTGGATACGATTTTCATCAATAGAAATACAGCGTAAACCAATGACATTAAAGCAACACAACAGGAAAGTGATACTTTAGCTACAACTTCCTCTTGATTGACCGTATTACTTTCAGGTGAGTAGTGTTTGAAACGCTTAATTTGCAATATTAAGCTGAGAATAGTAAATACTATTAAACATAAAGCCGCTAATTTAAATAGTAGTAAATCTAGTTTGGCACTTACAAATAACAGAACAAAACTAACGATAATAAGTAAAAAGTAGGTTCTAAACCATGACATTAAGGTTCTTTCTGGTTGTAATCCATGGTCAACGATTTCAGAATTCATAAAAAAACAGCCAAAATCACTACACCACTGAATATAAATACAATACTACTGATCACCTTAATAAAACTAGTATAAGTTAACGCTTTTTTATGGCGCATAGAGGCTTCGTTAGCCGCCCAGCGACGATAAGCAAAAATAGCCAATAATGCAGAACATATACAAAGGAAAGCAGATAAAGCATAACGTATTTCAGCATTCGCTAAGTCTGGCGTTAATTGGTCTAATCCTATTGCACCGGCTAACAAGGCTAATGCAGTTCTTATCCAAGCTAAGTATGTGCGTTCATTAGCAAGCGAGAAACGATAATCAGGGGCTTCACCCTGTTTACGCCAATTTTTTCTAATATCTTTAGGTAATTTATTCATTATCTTAACGTTTAAAAAATGGTAAATAATGAATTTAATATAACGTATACAGTTAATTTAGAAAGGGAAAATATGAAAAGAAAATATACAAAAACAAATTAACAGCACTTAAGTAACTTAAAGTGCTGTTATGAATAGTATTACATCATTACTAGATGGAAACCTACACCGGCAATGCCTGCACCTAAATATCTAAGCAATTGCTCACCTTGTTTGAATTTTTTTAATATAAGCGCAATAAACACACCCGCGATATGTATTGTTGCTGTTCCTACAACAAATCCCGCGGCGTACATTTCAGGTTTAGCAAGGTACGGCATTTCAACCCCGTGTGCAAAACCGTGGAAAATAGCAAAAAAACCAACAAATAACATCGCCATAAAATACGGTAATTTTTTCTCGGTTGTAATTGAAATGCCTAATGCGAGTACTGAAATCGCAATGCCTAGCTCGACAGAAAACATTTCAATGCCTTTAATACCGAGGATCCCACCAATCAGCATAACAATAACAAAAGTCACTGGTACTCGCCAGATTGCTTTCCCCCCCATTTGAGCACTTAAAATCCCCACACTTAACATAGCTAACAAGTGGTCCAGCCCTAATACAGGATGAGAAAAACCTGACATAAACCCACCACCACCTGGCATCACGTGTGCATAGGCTAAGTTTGGAAGGGTTAGTAAAATAGCTAAGATGGGCAATACTGACTTTTTCATTGAAGTTCCTATTATTATTATAGTTAAAGTTAAAACACCTAAATATTGACGGCTGTCTATTCTATATTATTAAGGTTATTAGTAGGTTAACATTATTGTTAAATGATAATTAAGCTCAATTATTATACCAATTGTATTAA
>NZ_QOCB01000044.1 GCF_003318165.1 Psychromonas sp. B3M02 | reverse complement strand
TAATCAAACCGGCTAACTGCTGGTTTTTTTATGCCTGAAATTTGAGTTTATACCAATTAATACCAATTGTATTAAATAACTGATCTAAATTTTGCGCCGGAAAAATGGCTTAGTTTGAGGCGTAAGTTGATGTAAATGGTTGTTCCCTATGCGAAACTTACAACAAAAAATAAGTTGTTTTAACAAGTAAAATAGATCAGTTACTTACTATGATTGGTATAACTAATTAGTTAATTAGCTAAGCTTAAACAAAAACACCGAATGGCAACATTCGGTGTTTTTTATATAATAAGAATTAATTAATTCTTATTAGTGAAGCTCTTTGACTTTCGGGTATATCATCAATAAATGTAATAGTTAAAGAGTCTTCTTTAGCTTCTTCAGTTTTCAACTTTAATGATGAATTTGAATGCTCTGGTAATTTAAACATCGCACCTGTTGCTGGATCTACAATTAAAAAACCAATCAAGCTACCAAAAATAAGATTACCAAAATACCAACCATCAATCGAACTATCAATTTCAACGATTTTCTCTTCATAACCCTTTTTATTTATTATTAGAGTATATGTTTCTCCTTGAAAAAAACCTGATGATGCATCTAAAGAAATAGAGCTAGGAGTTCTTCCACTATGAATAGTAAAACCAGCTTTATTTTTTAAAATAAAAGTAGCTTCAGAAGGCTCGCTAGAAATAGCTACATTATATTTACTATCGCTAACGATACTTGAACAACCTGACATCAATACGGCAGAAAGGGCTAAAGCCGATAATTTAAAATCCATTTTATATACCTATTTTGGAGTTAAAGTTAATTTTTCGCGACAATAGCAAATAAAAGTCAAATAAACAATTAAAAGTGAATAATTTAGCTTTATAAACTATATATCTATTAAAGGCTTTACAACAAAAAACCGAATGCAAGACATTCGGTTTTTTATAGTTAAGTAACGGTAGAAACTCACTCAAAAACAGGACGAAAGAAACTGCGCTCATAGCTGATAATACATTGTGTTTCTTCAGCATATCTAAAGGCTTCAATACACTCTGCATCAAACATCGAATCAATACGATACTGTTCATAACTGGCTAAACTATCAAAAGAAAACAAAGCGAGCGCTTTATTATTTGCCCCCTCTGAAGGTAAAAAGTATCCATGATGTTGCCCACCAAATTTATTGACTAAAGGTATCCAGAGCTTTGCATAACGTTCAAACTCTTTAAGTTTGTAGGGGTCGATAACGTAATTCAAATAGCAAGTGACCAAAATGGTTTCTCCTAATAAATTGATGGTTGATTAATATTGCGCTGATTAATCATTCTAAAAGTTAAATTGATACGTGGAGTACTGATTTTTTTAGTGGGTGGTAAACAATGTAACCAGTGGCTTTGTGTTTCGCCTCGCATCACTAATAAACTACCATGTTGTAATAAAACCGAAAGGGTTTGTTGATCATGTCTATGTTTAAATGAGAATTTTCGCTCCGCACCTAGACTAACGGAAGCTATTGCACCATTTTTAATCAAATCTTTTTCGGCATCACTGTGCCAGGTCATCCCCTCTTCTCCACTGTGGTATAAATTTAATAAACAGGCATTAAATTGATAACCAGTCTGTTGCTCAACCAACTGCTTTAATTCTAATAACTCAGGTGTCCAAGGTAAGGCGACTTTTGTGATGTTCGAGTAAGTGTAATGGAAAGGCTGGTCACCATACCAAGCAACTTTTCGAGATGTAATAATATACTGCCCTTGAATATTAGCTTGATCATGCTTCCACTGGATTTGGGTTAACAGCTTGTCAAAAAAATCATCTGCTTGTTGATAAGACAACATCATCCCGTAATACTCAACAATACCATCGTAATCGATAATACTAATGGGTGCAGGTGCTAACTCAGCAAACAAGTCCATATTGTACATTTAGGTGCCTTTTTAAAGGGCAAGATTTGCTTGCCATTAGAAATTTCACTTCTAAATTAGCAATTAATGTTAAGACCTGCAAATATTGACAGTAAAACTTAGATCTCTATTTAAGCTAAGGTTTTCTCACTGTTATATAACTCTTTAAAAAGTGAGCGCATCCAAACACACATAGGGTCATCGTGAAAACGTTTATGCCAATATAAGTAAACGCAGCCAAAACCAATTTGTAATCCATCTGGTACATCACGGGTTATTAAACGGGGATTTTGGCAAGCAGTTTCGGCAAAAGGTGTTGGTAAATAAAAAATAATATCGGTTTCAGCAGCAATGCTTGGTGCAGAGCTAAAATTACTTAAATGTACAGGTACTGACAATGGTTTTTTGCTAGAGATTAACCCTAGCTCTTGAAATTTATGGTCAAAGGGCAATTTCTTCTCACCTTGCAAAGAGATTTGTCCAAAGTCGCAACTTGCTAATTTTTCCGCAGTTAACGGCTGATCCGCCAATGGGTGTTGCTTATTCATCAATAGTTTAAATGTTCTATTGGCGACCTTCATACGATAGATATTTTGCTCTGACGTTGGCGGCTCATGTGCAGATAAAGAAAAGTGGACTTCGCCTGCTATCAATGCTTCAAAGTGACGTTTAGGCGTAGAATCTAGGCTTACAACCATGTTAGGTGCAAGTTTTCTCACCTTAGCTATCACCTTAGGCATAAAACAATTGAATTGAGGCTGCAGACCATAAAAACGCACTTCACTGGTAATTGTGGCTAGGTCAAATGATTGTTTGTGCGCTAACTTTTCTAAGCTTGCAATCACCGTCATAATATCCGGTTTAATGCTCTCAGCCTTGGAAGTTAATTCATACCCGTACTGTTTACGTACTAACAACTCATCGTCAAAGAATACACGCATTTTTTGCAATGATCGACTCACCGATGACTGGCTCATATTAAGGGCGAGTGCGGTATTAGAAACATGTTTTTCTTCTAATAAATGCTTTAAAACATATAACAGATTCAAATCAATTTGAGCGAGGTTCATTGTCTTCCTTTACATTAATCTTATTGATTACCACTATCATATCAATTTGCGACAGATAATGACTAATCAATTAATGTAGAAAGACCAAGGAAGGTGCAGAAACCATCAAGATGAAGATTTATTACGCAACAAGGCGAGAAAAGGGATGGTAAGTCAATCAGTGACATCACATTCAGCTAGTTTATTAAACTCAATGTGATGTACTGGCATCAATATAAAAGTGGTTATTTAACAGCTAATTTATTCGCCGTCCAAACGTACAATAACTCTAGCGCTATCGTTGCAGCCGCTAAGGCAGTAATATCGCTTTGGTCATAGGCTGGAGAAACTTCCACTACATCCATTCCTACTAGATTAATACCTTGTAGAGCACGAATGATCTTTAATGCTTTATCTGAGCTAATCCCACCACAAACAGGTGTGCCTGTTCCTGGCGCAAAAGCGGGGTCTAAACAATCAATATCAAAGGTCAAGTAGACGGGTTTATTGCCTACTGTTGCTTTAATTTGTGCCACGATGTCATCCACACTTCGATCATTGGCTTCCATCGCATTAATCACATTAAAACCATGACCTTGCTGTTTATATTCAGTACGGATACCAATTTGTACTGATGATGCAGGATCAATCAACCCCTCATTGGGTGCATGAAAAAACATAGTGCCATGATCGTAACAGCTACCATTATTGTAAGTATCAGTATGTGCATCAAAATGGATAAGGGCCATCTCACCATGATGCTTTGCATAAGCACGTAATAAAGGCAGTGTCACAAAATGATCGCCACCTAAACTTAACAGCATTTTGCCACTATTAAGAATCTGATCGGCCGCCGCTTCAAGGCGTTGTGTCATATCCTGTGCATCGCCACAATCAAACACTAAATCACCCGCATCTACCACCTTGGTATGGTCGAATAACTTAAACTGCCATGGAAATTTCTTACTTTCCCATGATAAGTTGACTGATGCGCGTCGCATCGCATCTGGCCCCATACGCGCACCGGATCGCCCTGAGGTCGCCATATCAAATGGCACACCTAAGACCACTACATCAGCTTCTGCTGGCAATGGATTTTTCACTAATGGACGACGCATAAACGTCATCGCATTAGAATATAAAGAGACATCCTCTTTAGTGAACAAGTCATCAAAACCATGCTTAGCTGCAACTTGAGATGAAGCTGACATCTAAAACCCCTCTAAATAAGTGTAACCCGCTAGACCTTGCTCTAGCTCATCTAAAATACTTTGCTGCTCTTCAAGTGATACACGAGAAGACGCTAAAGCGCGGTAATTATCGCGTATTGCCTCAACATCGATATGCACATATTTCATTACATCTTCAACGGTGTCACCTTCGTTAACGGATTCAATATCTAATCCACCTTGTTGATCAACATTCACTACCACACTGTGCGTGTCACCAAATAGATTATGCATATCACCTAAAATCTCTTGGTACGCACCGACTAAGAAAAACCCCATTAAATAAGGCTTATCCGCAGACCATGCTGGCACCGGTAAGGTTGTCTCAATGCCTTGACCATCAACGTATTGGTCAATCACACCATCAGAGTCACAGGTAATATCTAATAATACAGCACGGCGCTCACCTGCATTTTGCAAGTTAGACAGTGGTAAAATTGGGAATACTTGATCAATTCCCCATGCATCTGGCACCGATTGAAATAGCGAAAAGTTAACAAAAAACTTATCTGCTAAACGCTCATTTAGATCGTCTAAAATTGGACGATGAAAACGGTTTTTAGTACTCATTTGCGAGCTTAATTCATGGTAAATACGTAATGCAACTTGTTCACCCCAAGCACGTTGTTGCAGGTTAATCACACCCGTTGCAAATTGATTATGTACTTCTACAATGTCACTTTGTGTATCATTGTAGATTTCAATCAATGCACGATCATCACTGCCACCAGATAATAAACTCCAGTTGTTCCACATGTTTTGTAACAACAATGACGCTTGCTCAACAGGTGCTTCAATCACCTCTGGTTTATAGGTTTCCGCACCAATAACATTAGTAA
Source organism: Psychromonas sp. B3M02 (assembly GCF_003318165.1). Lineage (GTDB taxonomy): Bacteria > Pseudomonadota > Gammaproteobacteria > Enterobacterales > Psychromonadaceae > Psychromonas. Next base: position 9,351 of record NZ_QOCB01000044.1, on the reverse strand, counting down.
TTAACACCGCGTGATGTGCTGTTAATGAACGACCAGACTCAGAAATAATCATCGGCTTTGGTTGCTCATAAAGGCTACATACATCGCTAATGGTGATCACGATATTACGTGCGTATTCCGCTAAACTATAGTTCATCGAGTTATGTGATTGACTACGTGTTCCATCGTAATCTACCGCTAAACCGCCACCGACATCTAAGTAATCTAATGGCACACCCATCGCTCGTAATTCACAGTAAAAACGCGCGGCTTCACTGACGCCATTACGTACATCACGAATATTCGCCATTTGCGAACCTAGGTGAAAATGCACAAGCTGTAATGTATCTAATTGGTTCTCTGCTTTTAAACGTTCAACCACGGTTAATACTTGTGAAGCAGCTAAACCAAATTTAGATTTTTCACCACCGCTTGATTGCCATTTTCCTGCACCTTGCGATGCTAAACGAATGCGTAACCCCATACGTGGCTTAACGCCTAATGCACGCGCTTCTTCTAACACTAAATCTAATTCTGATAGTTTTTCTAAAACAATCAGCACTTTATGGCCTAGTTTCTCTCCAATTAATGCTAAACGAATATACTCTCGGTCTTTGTAGCCATTACACACAATCACAGAGCTTGCTTGATGTGCTAACGCTAATACCGCTAATAACTCAGGTTTACTACCTGCTTCCAAGCCGAGTTGTTTTTGTGCTAGCTTTGCTTGGCTCGCTAAGATTTCATCAACCACTTCTTTCTGTTGATTCACTTTAATTGGATAAACTAATAAATAGCTATTATCGTATTCAACTTCTTTGATTGCTTGGTTGAAAGCATCACAAATATTATGCACACGTTGATGCAAAATTTGTGGGAAACGCACTAATGCAGGCATACTTAAATTGCGTGCTTCTAATTGCGCAGCAATGTCACTTAATGCGACTTGGTGGTCACTATCACTACGAGGTGACACATACACTTCACCTTGATCGTTAATACCATAAAAACCTTGGCTCCAGTAGCGTACATTGTATTCAGCTCGGATGCGTTCCATATCAATTGAATGTTGCAAATTCATATCTCACAAAAATAAGTAGAAATAATCATGACTCACTAAATTGAAGTCATAAGTTAACGAAAAATTTAATCGGGCGGATTATTGGTGAAGAATGCATCGGCGTCTAGATAATAATTTTGCACTTATTAATCAAAAAAATTGTTTAATAGGATAACTCTATGCATTTTTATTGATTACAAATAACGAATAATTTTATTATAAGCAGAGTGCAATAGGTTAAGCACTCAAACGCTCAGTGTTATCAACGTTTGAGTGAATACAGGAAGATTAATAGGGAAAAGTGGTCAAAACGGTAAAGAACGCGGTCAAGATTATTTAAGTTTGCTCACTAAGATTTGCTCGACACGCACGCCTTCGAGATCGAGCACCTCAAATTTATAACCTTGGTGGATAAAATTATCAGTGCGCTTGGGTAAACGTTTTAAAATATAAATCATAAACCCAGCAATCGTTTCGTATTGGGTACGATCAGGGAAATCCTCAATAGATAAACAACGCATCACGTCATTGATTGGGGTTAACCCTTCAATTAACCACGAAGATTCATCACGTTGCACAATCTGTTCTTCATCTTGATGTGTAATTAATTCACCCATAAAGCTACTGAGTAAATCTTTTACTGTCACAATGCCCACCACAGTGGCGTATTCATTAACAATGATAGCAAAGGGTTGTGTGGCGACTTTAAAGGCATTCAATGCTTCAGAGAGCGTCAGTGTTTCTGGTAAATAGAATAGATCTTTATCGACCTGTGTTCGGTGAATTTCTGCTAACTCCCCTTTTAGCACCAAACGTAAAATTTCCTTCGATTCGATACTGCCTTCAATATTATCTAAACCACCATTGCACACTAAAAAGTCATTGTGTGGTTGTTCAATAATTTTCTGACTAATCTCTTCGCTGCTATCGTCTAAATCAAAATAGATGATCTGATCACGCGGTGTCATCACACTACCTATGGTGCGCACATCGAGGTCAAATACATTACCAATTAACTGATACTCTTGCTTTTGCAAACTACCATCTTCAGCGCCCGCATCCATCATCGCAATAATATCTTCAGTGGTGACTAACTCAGTTCGTTCCGTCGGGATATGAAACAAACGTAACATCATATTGGTTAACCCATTAAATAAAAAAACGGCAGGCATTAATACAAAAGTGATGCCACGCATCAAAGAGACAATACGAATAGCCACTGATTCAGGCATAATAATCGCTAAACGTTTTGGTAGCAGGTCAGCAAACAGAATAAACAAAGACGTTAAACAGATAAAAGAGAGGATAAAGCTAACCTGATTGAGCAACTCGCCTTGGTAAAACAAACTAATAACTTGTTTAATATAAGGTGTTAAAGCTTGCTCACCAATAATCCCACCTAAAATTGAAATGCCGTTTAACGCTATCTGCATCATGGCAAAAAAATTGCCCGGTTGCTGTTGCAACTCCAACACTTCCAAAGCTTTAGCACTCCCCTCATCAGCCATGACACGCAACTTTATCTTGCGTGCTGCCGCAATCGATATTTCAGACATAGCAAACACAGCGCCAGCTAATATTAGTAAAACAATGCTTAATACATCGCTCAATTTTTATATCCTTTTATAGTAACAAATCATCGAAAATAATTGTTACTGCCTAACAGACTAACCCATTTAGCTGTAAAATTTGGCGCATTATAGTGTGAGTTTAGCGTTCGACAACGCTTATTTTATGAAAAATGCGTGTTTATTTATCAACCATATTTAAGAGACTGAATTTATTACTTAAATCAGCAAGAGTAAGTTAATAGAAAGGAGGATTGATGAGTTGATAAAGCGGTCACTAACAAGAAAATCATATCATGCTAGCTACCCTTAAAAATGTTTGATGCGGCGGCACGCCATCAAAACTTTCGACTCGCCGCGTTAGAGTTAAACCTGACACAGGGAGCGGTGGCACAACAAGTCCGAAAATTAGAAGCTGACTTAGGCGTGCAGCTATTTCAACGCCAAGCGCGAGGCCTTAAACTAACCGACCATGGCAATACTTATCACTTAGCTATTCATCGAGCCTTAAATATCATTGATCAAGCAACACAACTTATTCAACCAGAAGAAGCAACTATTACCATCAGTATTACCCCCTCTTTTGCTTCGAAATGGCTAGTACCTAGGTTATCTAACTTCTTGCAGCAATATCCTAATATTAATGTACAAACTATAGCCACTGAAAAGTTAACCAACTTTCAATCGGATAATATCGACTTGGCCATTCGACAAGGGCGCCTAACAGCAGTAAAAGGTCTACATACACAGGCCTTATCACCACTTAATCTACGTGCAGTGTGTAGCCCGCACTTTGCCAAAGATTTGCAAGCGATTAACAGATTAGAAGATTGTCTCAGTTACCCTTTAATTCAAGACAGTCATAAATTGTGGGATACATTTTTATCAGAAAATGAATTAACAACACAAAGCAAAATAGCGCAATTCAACCAAACCACCTTAGCTATAGATGCCGCAGCAAATGGTCAAGGTATTGCCCTGGCCCCGCAGATTTTGTTCAATAATGAATTAGCCCAAGGCCGTTTGATTGAGTTATGCCCTGATACCCGCGACAATCAAGGTGGCTATTATTTAGTCTATCCCGACCATCATAAAAACAGCCCAAACCGCGATGCGTTAATTAACTGGATCTTCTCAGAGTTCCAAATAAATGAATCATCGCGATTACTTGAATGACCTGATCAGGCTATCTAGTCGATTAGTCTGCTACTGACTCTTTGCCCCTCCCACACCTTGATCAATAAGCAAAATCAAACAGTAGTGCATTATTAACGGCAATTAGTTTATTATGTGCGTTGATTTTTAAACTTGATAAGAAAAACAAGACCGTTAAAAATCTAGGTGAGTCGCATCAAGCGATAACTAAAGTGAACTTAGGTAAATAGACTGTTCTGATAACATCGATTATGACAATAAGAGAGCCCCTATTAGACACTACATTTAATCAAAGGAAGGAAAATAGCTTGTGATACCGATGACCTTAAAAAATAAATAAGTATCAGTATTTTATTTATGTCATTAGTGTCAAAACAGACTCATTATTTTTAATAACAATAATAAAAAATGATAATTTTAAAGGCAGTTTGTGCTGGTTAGTTAATGGTAATTCTGTGCTTTTCAACCAATAAAACCTTTAAAAATTATCAGTCCTAAATTTTAAAAGGAAAAATAATGAAGTTTGCAAAAATTATAATGTTAAATTTTGCTTTATTAACATTATCTGGATGTGTGGGTGGATTAACTGAAAGACAGGAAAGAGAGTATGCCGCGTTTGAAAATGATGGCGTATTAGTAGAAGAGAAAACACCTACATTGGGTGCAGTACTAGGTATATTACCTGGTGCCGGGTCTTTTTATACTGGCAACCCAGGACGTGGTATTACGAATCTACTTTTATGGCCCTTTTCTATATTATGGGAGCCAGTAAATGGCTGGAATGGCGCCAGAAAAATTAACTATGATATGACAGCCTACCGCCTTAAAAAACAACATGAGGAAGAGCTATTAATATTAGAGTTTCAATACAAAAATGGTGAAATGGATAATAATGAGTACTTCTTTAAACTACAAAGATTAACTCAAAAATATCAGTATCAATATTAATAAGGCCAATTAAGCCAGATCCTGTGAACAATAAAGACAGAGTTTGTATAAGAAAAACACAAACTCTGCCTATTTTTCTGTTTAATGCGTATAAACAAACCCGCCGTATAGATATTTAGTTGCCTCAGCACCTAACACCATAACTTTATCACCCCTGTTTAACTTACCTGAATTTACTAATCGCGCTAAGCTCACCCATATCGCAGCCGACCCTAAATTGCCTAAGTCTTTAGCATCATTAATCACTTTATGTGGAGCTATGTTCAACTTTTTGGCGATCATAGTATCGATATAACCATTGGCTTGATGTGGTAAAATATAATTAAAATCATCCAATTGATATCCTCGAGAAAGCACTGCTTGCAACCCCAATTCAAAAAGTGACTCTCCATTATCTTTCACCGCTTGGGTATTATGATGAAAGCGAGCCATTTCACCTGTCCCGACTGTTTTTGAGCCGCCATCAAGATAAAAGCCAGGGGCTTTACCATGACCAATTTGCCCCATATAAATATCACTGAGGCGTTGTTCGGGCTTTGTCGCTTGCTGTACTATCGCCGCAGCGCAACCATCCCCCATTTGCATATAATTAACCATTTGAGAGGTACTAATAAAAGCGTTGTTAATATCAAAATAAACCGAGCCTGTTTCACAACCAACAATAGCTAACGGCCTTGAATCACTTACACTAAAGGCGCTGGCTATTTGTAACGCATTAGCGAAGCCTGTACAGGCTTGTCTTAACTCCAAATACGGTGATTGTAGCCCTAATTTATCGGCAATCCAGGATGCGTTGGGAGGCACTTGAGTATGTGGCGTACAGGTATGACTTAATAAATACCCTAAGTCATTCGCCGTTAAGCCTGCCGCAGTTAATGCCGCTGTTAATGCTTGATGACTCATATCAATACTGGTCGGAGAGCAAGCACTTAATGGTTTTGCCAAATCTCTTACTAAATAACGCCCTTCAATACCTAACCGTTTGGCTATTATTTTTGCTTTTCGTTGCGCGGTTTTTCCACATAACCTATTCAATGCAGAAAACAAAGTTTGGTTTGTAACCTGTTGTGGAGGTAAAAATGCATTAATCGCTAATAAGTTCAGTTCGTTAGGTGCAAAAGTTACTGCCATTTCGACTCCAAAGTATTGAATACCCGCTCTAGGTCTACGCCTAATGCGGTAAAGTGCTGGGTTTGTGTTATTAATAATTGATGTAATAGACCACTGATAATTTGTTGTTCATGTTTAAACATTGCCGAAGTGGCCCCGAGAGCTTGAGCATGGCGTTTTGCTATATAAACATGTTTAGCTTCATCTTTTTTAATCAAGCCACAGAGCACTGCAAAAGGGTGAGACTCACCTAATAAGCAATGTGCTAACGCATGCATAATTTGTGTCACACAGGCATCTAAAGTGGCGATTTTAATAAAGTGCTGACAACGACTTTCACCACGACCTAATTTGGCATAGAACAACCTCGCCTGCCCTTGAATCTTATTCTGCTGTGCCACTACAGGTAGATGTTGCAGCACCCATTGTAAAGCTTGATCGTGCCTTGCTTCATCTTGTTCGACACTTATTAAACTCTTGATCATCCTGTAATTTTCAGGACTATCTTGAACAAATAAACGGGTGATCTCTTGATTAAATACTAATTGAGCCGACTGCTCACCGCACAAAAGCAAAGGGATCAGATGAGCTAATGCATATTGATCTTCACTCTGCCAACCTGCGGGATGATTGTCGGGATGGTAAGTCCAATTTCTGATACGTTGCCCATTGGCGTTATGTCGACCATCGACTAAAGCATAAGATGATTTAGGTAAGGCAAAACAGCGAGTGAGGTTAGCAGACATAGTCTTCACCATACCAGTGACAGTGGTCACTGCTCGCGGATTTTGTAATATATCTATTATCTAACACAGTAAAGCACGAGCTACTGTTGTCGGGGAGATGAGTGTTCAAGGTCATCAATTTACTTCCTCATTAGCAGTTATTACTAATGAGAGACCTTGTTCAAAAAACTTTTAATTCAATTATTGATGATAATGGCAAAATATAATAAATGACTTATATTTTGCTGACCTATATTTTCTAATCAATAAGCCAGTACAACCAGGAGTATCAAGAGGTTTACCAAAGCATAATAAGCGCACTAAAAATGCAATAAAATGAAGCTAGGCTATTTAATGGTTATTTTTCGCCTAGTATTAAAAAATAAAAATTCAACACGCACTTTTAGCATCTATTATTCATTAATTTTTGAAGCACCCTGCCCATTTACCTAAAAAACAAACAAAATCAATGATATATGTAAATTTACATAATTTACATTTATTTTTTGCATAATCAATATCGTTTAAATGCATATGAGAATGATTGCCTTTAATATCAATATAAAGTCTAATCCACCTCGAAAAATTACTAATGATAATCATTATCAAGGGCAACAAACTTTTTATATATACCGTCTCTATTAGCAGCACTCTAGCTCTGTATTAGTTATTTATATGATAAATAATATTTAAATAGGTTCAGTATTATTTCAGGATGAGATAAACAATGCATAATTCATTACCATTCAAACGCCTACCTATAACCATTATGATTAGCTCAGTACTCTCTGCTTCTGCATTTGCAGCAGACGCAGAAACACCAGCAGCAACAACTTATGATGCAGTTGAGGTTTGGGGCACCCAAATCAACAACGAAACGTCTTTATTAACGCAGGATATTGAGTCAAAGCAAGCAGATCATATAAGTGGTTTGTTACGTGACCAAGCTGGTGTTGACGTAGGTGGTTCACACTCACTAAACCAATCAATTAACATTCGTGGTGTGACTGAGACTGACTTAAATATCACTATTGATGGCGCAGACCAAAGTAATAACGTATTCCACCACGTGGGTAACTTACTGATCAACCCTGATATTCTTCAATCAGTTGATCTACAAGTAGGTACGAACTCAATAATCAATGGTGGTTTAAGTGGCGGTGTTGCATTTGAAACTAAAGATGCTGACGATCTATTAAGAGACGGCGAAACTGTAGGGGCACGTGTTTACGGTGGTTATGCAGATAACGATTATTACTCATACTCAGGGACTGTTTACTCACGTATCAATGAGCACTTTGATTTCCTAGCGTATTATAACGCGATTGACCGTAACAACTCTGTTGACGGTGAAGGTAACGAGAAACTAGGTCAAGAAGGTAAGATGCAAAATATCTTACTAAAAGCAGGTTTTAACTTCAGTGATTCAAATAGATTAGAGCTGAGTTATGACTACTACGATGATTCAGGTGATTATGCACTTCGAACCAACTTAGGTGCAGATTATGATCCAACAGGCGCAATCTATGATATTTCATATAACAGAGAAACTATCACGTTAAACCACGAGTTATCACTCACACAAACTCAGATTAACTCAACACTGTACAGTAACACCATGACTTATAATCCAGATTACGGTGAAGGCAGTACCAATAATGAAGGTATTACCAACAACATAGGTTTTAAAGTATTGGCAGAGACAGATGTTCAAGCAAGTGAAGCCTCTTATACGTTACGTTACGGTATCGAAGGTCAAAAACAAGATGCAGAAAGAACCACTGATGGTGTTCGTACTGGTAACAAAGAATATGTAGACAGCGTTGCTGTATACATTGAAAATGAAATTGCATTAACCGATAAACTATTGGTAACGCCTGGTGTTCGTTATGATGTCTATGCAATGGATGCAAACTCATCAGACGATACATTCAAAGAAGTAAGCTTTGCATTAGCTGCCGAATACATGATTAATGACGAGTGGACAACACGTGCCAGTGCGACTGAATTGTTCCAAGGTCCTGTATTACCAGGTTCATTCTTATCTACAGTACATGATGACAACCCTGACCTAAAAGCTGAAACAGGTATTAACTACGAAGTTGGTTTATCTTACGAAACAATAGACTTTGTGGGTATGGATGAGTTTGGTTTCTCTGTTACTTTATTTGAAACACAAATCGATGATTACATTGATAACTCTATCACGGGTAAAGTGGGTATCGAGAACTTAGGTGATGTGCAAATTAAAGGTGTTGAATCAAGTGTTAACCTACGTAAAGGTCAATTCACTAGCCGTTTAACATACTCACACTCTGATTCTGAATACACAGATGTTAATGAAGATGCTAACTCAGATTACCTAAAAACAGTTGGCCAAGCATTGGATAATGAAGTAGGTGATAGTTTCTCACTTAACCTAGGTTACACCTTCCCAAGTATTAACGTGAATGTTAGCTGGACAAGCATGGTGACATTAGACTTACATAAAGATGTATCAGAAGATACTTCAAAAGCAGGCTACGACGTACATGACTTTTCTGTACAATGGCGCCCAGCACAAGTTAGAGACCTAACGTTAACAGCTGGTATCGATAATATCTTTGATGAGCAATATGCTTCACATGCTTCTAATTACACGAGTCTAGAAGAAGATACATACTCAACGGACTATGAACCTGGACGTAACATCAAAATTTCTGCTTCTTACCAGTTCTAATTAGCCATAACTAATTGTAAATGAATAAAAAGCCCTGTCATTATGTTGGAATGACAGGGCTTTTTTATTGATCTTCACCCGCAAAAG
>NZ_QOCB01000067.1 GCF_003318165.1 Psychromonas sp. B3M02 | reverse complement strand
ATTAATCACATATTTATCAGTATATAAAGTATATTGTAAGTGTTTCTTATTAGGCCTAATATTATAACCATTCACAAGCACCCTATTTATATATCTTCTACTTAATTCACTGATTTATAAACTATTTGCAAAAATTTATATTGGTCGAATACTGCTATAAAAGCATTCAGTTTACCTTGATTTCGGTGTTGAATGCCCTTTTATTTAACTATCTACACATTTAATATAAAAATATTAGTGTTTTTATTGCCTATAAAACAATCATTTTATCTTATTTACCAGTTATATTTTTTTGGTTAAATAGAGCAATTTTACGTTTATCTTGTGTTTAAATTTCATATCTCTAGCTTAAATAAAGACCTACTTCTAATTATGGCGACTTGAAATATTCTATCTTTGTATTAGATAAATCAACGCTGTTAACTGTTTTTTTACTCCACAGTAAAGATATTTAAATGACATTTTAAATTCGATATTATTTTAATTTCTAATTACTTTTTGTAGCCTGTAAAGTGCTTTATTTACTCGATTAAATATCAGTTTTAATTGTTTTTCTCAAAGCTAATGCATTCTATTTATAACGTTATACTTGTAGTTATTGTTTCATCAATGAATTGGGGGAGATAAATAACCAGTGTTTTATTATTAACCAATAAATCGTAAGGTATTGTTATTAAATAAATTTATAATTTTCTATTATATATTTTCATTTAAAAACGCTTTTATTTCTTTATTTAACTGTTTATGAAAATCGACTCTATTGAAACCAACTTGATCTGTAGAAGGCAAAAAATGAGGGCTAGACATTGATTTTGGAAATGGACTTAAAAATGAAAAATGCCCTGCATTATCCACCACTTTTGAAATGACTTTTTCTTTATCTATTATTCTATTTATGACTAAATCAGCTGTTCTTTTGTGCCAGCCGTTCTCTAATGGAAAATCATGCTCAGCAGTTAACATTAAAATAGGTAAATTGACATTATTTAATGTCCCTTCTGGTGTAAACCATTCTGTTGCCGGAGCTAATAACACTAAGGCATCGATACGTTTATCATGCTGTACTATTACTTTCTCATGACTCTCTGTCCATGGTTGACCGCCTGCAGCAGCTAGTACGGTATAACCTCCCATAGAATGACCAATAAGAGCGACTTTATCTGTAACATTCGCTGCAAATACTGAGTCAGCATATACACTATTTAACGCTAAACTAATATGTTTAGGCCTCATTTGTAAATTTTCTAACGCGCCCTCCAACGTATTATTATGAGTATTATTTCCATAATGTTCTGGCATTGCAACGATATAACCATTCTCTGCTAGGTACTCTGCGATTGTTAGGTACCCCAAATGGGTTCCGCCCGTTCCATGCGATATGATCACTACTGGTAATCTTTCCTTAATAATCTTCGCATCAAGCGTAGATTCTACTGTATAAGGGCCAATTATCACTGGTTTTGCTGGCTCATAGCTTGGGTACATGACCAATAATGGAGATGAAATACTCCTCTCTTTATCTACTATCTTTAAATGACGGTGGCCCACATAATGTTTCAATTTATTATCCTTATATTATAGATAATCTTCATATTAACTTCTCAATTCAGCTTCTTAACAGATCAAGCAATGGCCATTTTATTAATGAGAAAAACAGTTATTAAATCACTTATTTAGCCGTTATAAATGTTTTGCAGTGTAATGATACACTCATTTACCTGTTCATGATTTATCATTAAATCTGGTATTATTCGTCTTTTACTTGGAGATTGCTTGTTAGTGAATCACTCGAAAATACTATCAATACAGTTAAATAGTTTTGTGCGTCGTGTTGATAATAAACAACAAGTTTTAGCGTTAGTTAGCCAACACCAATGTACTTTAAAACGTATTCGTCGTTCTCAAAACTGGTTATTAAGTGGTAGTGAATCACAGTTAACTTCGTTAATACCTTTGTTAACCGAACTTCAACTATCTTGGGTTAACCAGGCGATTGTAAAAGGTCTCCCTAAGCCTAAAGTCGATTTTCAGCAGTTGATTACTTCTCATCCTGAGATGACATTAAATAAATTAATTGCACAAACAGGCTGTTCGCTGGCCGAGGCTCGAATTGCTTTTGATCTTGCAGAAGATTTTAGTGATTAGTATCAGCACCCTATTTTCGGAATGTGCGGCCATTGAGTAGTGTATTGAGGTGTTAATAATTCTCTGCGCATTGCCCAACTTTCTTGTATTCCCTGCGCTGCAAAAAATACGCTGTTAGTACCATAACGCTGGTTAATTCCATCTAATACATTCATTAATGATGGATTAGGTTGATCAGCATTAAACAGATCAAATTGTTGATGTTTTGCGTTGCTTAAATTTAACAATCCAACACCCACTTTATAATATCGAACACTGGCATTAAATAGCTGCTCCATGCATTCACTCAGGGCATTAAGCAATTGTGAAGTATCATTTGTTGCGTGGCAAAAATGAATAATTACTTTATAACTTGCTGGCATCGGGTCAAAGGGGCTGCTAGATGCAAAGGCTAATAATGTACCGCATAGGGACCCCTGTTGCCTGGCTTTTGCTGCTGCAATGGCGATATGTTTTGCTAGAGCTTGATGTAAATGTTCAATATTGGTAATGCGTTCTCCGACACTACGCGTTGAAAAAATTTGTAATTTATCGGCTCTCACTCCATCCCATAACTTGCATGAGATTCCATTTAATTCATTAATTGTTCGCTGTAGTTCAACATTAAATAAGCTTTTAGGTAAATATTTTAAGTTAGTTTCCCTGAGTTTCTGTACGTTGTTAATACCTTGTTCAGCAAGTTTCTTATTGGTTTTACTACCTATTCCCCAGACATCAATAGGAGATAATTGATCAAAGACTTGTTGTATAAAGCTAGGGTCATCAAGTACACATACACCTTTAAATCCAGGCCATTTTTTCGCAACGTGATTGGCAACTTTTGCTAGGGTAAGGGTTTTTCCTATACCAACGCAAACGGGTAATCGAGTTTCTTTCCAAACTGCTCGACGAATTTTTTGTGCATGATCTGCTAAATGAGGGATTGGTTGACTGCAATCATTAAAATCTAAAAAAGCTTCATCAATGGAATAGATATGTTGCTCAGGTGCAAAGCGCCCTATTACTTGCATCATTTTATGTGAGAGGTCAGCATATAGTTCATAGTTTGATGAGCAAACAATAATGCCCGTTCGTTCACACAAGCCACGTGCTTTAAAATAGGGTTGAAACTTTTTAATCCCTAATGCAGCCGCCGCTTTATTGGCCGCAACGATACAACCATCATTATTAGATAGCACAATAATAGGTTTACCACGCCACTCAGGGCGAAACACTTGTTCTGCACTACAATAAAATGAATTGGCGTCGACTAAGGCAAACATTATAGTGTTGCCGCTAACAATTGACTGGCTCGATGACAGCGAATGGAGCGAATGACCACCCCCTCTATGGTGAACTGATCATCTTCATTTATCGCAATAGCCTTATATCTAGGATTGGCAGATAATAGTTGGCGGCCGCCAATATCAATGAGTTTACAGATGAACTCTCCATTATAATTTGCCACGATCACATCATTATTTTTGGCTGTCAAGTGCCTATCCACAATCAGGATATCACCACTGTATATACCAACACCCTGCATAGAATGACCATCAGCTTTGCCAATAAAAGTTGCGCTTGGATGCTCTATTAATAAAGCATCCAGGCTTAATGGGAGCTGTAAGTAATCACTTGCAGGACTTTCGAATCCGGTAATACCGGCACTTGCTGTAATAGGGATAAATTTCATAGCTACTTATAATTTAACTGTATAAAAACACAGTTAAATTATAGGGCACTTTATTAGAAGTACAAGAGGAAAAGTTTTAAAGTGCTTTTTTACACGCATTCCACTCACGTTATACAATGATATTTAGGCTTAATTATTCGCTAACAATGACCGATTAAAATCAGTCACTAACCTTGTTCCACATTATAGTCGACGCCTGGTTAAACTAGATGCAGATCAAAACCTAACACAAGATTTAGATAGTCACCCTATCACTGCTACTTTTGAACTTAATGATGGTTCCGATTCGCCAAAAACAGAAGTAGTGAAAGAAAAATACATTGTAGGAACAGGTGGTGCCAGAAGCTCTGTTCGTCGTAACCTATCAATTGAATTAAAGGGTGATTCTGCGAATAAAGCCTGGGGTGTAATGTATCTATTATTAGTGACAGACTTTCCAGATATTCGTGTTAAAAGCTTTATTCAATCAAAAGAGTGTGGTGCGGTAACGACCATTCCGCATGAAGGTGGATATTTAGTTAGCTTTTATATTGAGCTTGGGTTATTAAGTAAAGATCAACGTGCAGGATACCAAACCTTACCGCTGAAGATGTGATCGCAAAAGCCCAACAAATTAAGCATGACTCTATTGCTGCATCAAAAGCGAAATTAGGTGAAAAAACATTAGGTTGGTTTGTTCACTATCTAACAGGCATTGTCTATGCGCTATTGTTAGTAGTGTTTTATGGTCAAACTAACTTGTCTCACATTACCTCAACTGTTACCAGCCTTATTGATTGGATTGGTTACCGTAGTTGCTCCATTTTTTATTATGCAACCCGGCATGAGTGCTGGCATTGCATCATCGAAGACAGCATATTTAATACAATAATAGTGATTTAACTCTAATTCTATTTGTAAACTAACCGACATATAAATGAAAAGATCGCGCTCCCATCTTTTAGGGTGGCACGATCTTTGACTGTGTGATCTGATTAGTTACTATTTTACCAATAAATCTAATCGTTTCATTTGTTATTATTCTGAGATGGAAGACCACTCGTTAAATAATGCTTCAGCTAAGTTTTCATCGCTTAACATCAAACCAAAAGATTCGTTATAGTAATCGTTGTATACAACTATGTTGTCATCTGTCAGGTACTTAACGAACGTTACATCACGGTCTCCATAATCATTACCTGTATACAGAGTTAAGAAACCATCATCATCTAATGACCACTCAAAGGTTGCCGTTTCACCGTCTTCAACAATAACAACCTCTTCATCGGAGAATGTTAGTGCAGCATATGTTGGTGTTGCTACCGTTGTACCTGATGAATCATCAAAAATCAGGTAAAGTGTATTGCCAACAATTTCATCTCTATCCCATAGGCTAGTCGCAGTTTCTAAGGTTGAATCAACCATCACGGTTAAGTCTTTACCTGCTAATGGCACAGATAGCGCAATGGTACTATTTACATAAATAAACTGATCTGTCGCAGAGTCACTATCTACGCTAGTTGTTAAAAAATCACCTTCAGTGCTATAAGTAAATGTAAAATTATCTTCACCACTGAAAGAGCCTGTTCCATCCTCTGAAAACATAGCAACAGAGCCACCTTCTTGAGAATAATATTCAGCATTCAAGCTAATAACAGAAAGGCCGTTTTCATTGATCAAAAAATCTTCTAATTCAGTGATAGCCGTTTCAGTAGATAAACTACCATCATCAAGCACAACAACATTTTGTTCACTTAAATCAATATCGCTATTAACAAGCTCTTCATCAATGTAGGTCTTTACTTCCGTTGCTTGTGTCAATAACTCACTCGCATTGTTTTCTTCAACACTTTCTGACAATTGTGTTACTAGGGTTTTTGCAATAATAGCAACACTTGCTTGGTCTTCATCAGTTGATGACACATAGTCACCTTTTACTAAATCAACACTGACACCTAAATCAGCAGCTATATCATCGATAGATTTAGTATCGTCAAGCGCATCTAGAGTCGTGTACGGTGTAATAACTGCATCAGCACCAGTGCCGATATCTGTGATCATTTGGTAAGTAGTTCCAACGTAACCTACCCCATCTGCATCGCTAGTTTGACCTGCGATGATAGTCGCAATAAGTTGACCAGAATCAGTTCCATCAGGAATAGTAATCAAGCCATTATCATCCGTTGTGCCGATCACTTCACAGTCTGTTGCACCTTCAGCTAGGTAACACACTTCAGCATTGCTTAGGTAACCATCTATAACACGATACTCTGTGGCACTGGCTGTTGTGGTTTCAGTCGAGCTTGAATTTGTATCATCAGAAGAGCTGCTATTTGAAGAGCTACCACAAGCAGTTAATAAACCGGCGATGGTCAGAGCAAGTAACGTTTTTTTCATCATCAATCCTTAGGGGGCTTTAACATTAATCAAACTGCTATTAGATTTGAGCATATTTGATATTTAAAGCTAAATTACCTAAATATGATTACTTCAAATAGTGACGTAAAAAACTGAAAAAACCACATAAAAAAATAACAATTTATTGAATTTTTAATTTAATCCATGATTTAGCAAAGCGCAGATCGTTCTCAACGGTTCGCAAAGAGATAGATAATAACCTGGCAATGGCCTTGTTTGATTGTTGCCCATAATAACGTAACTCAACCACTTCAGCTTGGCGTGGATAATCTTTTGCTAAAGAGGTTAAGTGAGATGATAAAGATGACAACTCATAAAGTTGTTCAATACATGGCCCAGGTTGCATTAATGCATCAACAGAATCTAGATGTGTTTTATCTGGATTCCTAATATCCGCAGTGACTAATTTCCTGTAATTATCAATAAAGGTATTTCTGACCGTGGCATTAAGATAGCTGTAAAACTCCCGCAATGTATCAATAGGTAATCTTGACTCCGCTTGTAGTAATCGTTCATATGCATCATGTACGAGATCAGTGGCTGTTTGACAATAAATGGCGGTATTTGCATCATTTGGCAAATTTTTATGATATTTAATAGCAATCTCTTTAATTTTGCAATAAGCCATTCCCATCAATACATTAGTCGATTCAGTTTCTTTATTTTGCCACCCCTTTACGAGGTTTTTTAATTCAACATCTTTCATTATTTATATCTTTTATTATGTGAGTCAGATTACCCTGATGCGTTGTCATAAAATATATTTAGTGAGTCATTTTTTCTACTAAATACCATCGGTTAAAAATATAATTTGCTAAGAATTTGTTATCTGTCATTAACGAAAACATGCCTGACAAATTGTTTTGAACCAGTTTTAGCTCATGATCTTCACTATAGGCGTTTAAAGGTAGAAAAAGTGGTTGTTGATCTGAAAAGTCTAAAATCAGCATATTCTGTTTAAGGTACCAAGGGACTTTTTTAATTAAATTAGCAATTTGTAGTGTCACAAAAACAGGGTCAAACTGCATTTTCATTAACGTCGCTTTTGCTTTCCCATCTGACTGAACACTGCGATCATAAATATGATACCAAGTCTTTCCCATTAACCCTTCAGCGCTCCATGTAGGGCTGACGGTCGACTGCATTTGATTGTGGTGAGATAGTATCGTTAACTTAGCGTCTTTATCTGAAAGAAATAAAGCCGTTTCATCTGTTAAGTAAATAAGTGAATCACGACTAATGTTATGACTCAATAGATCACTGGTTGGCTTTAAAAGCTGCTTGTTATTTTCATGAGTTAGGTGGTTAGTAACAGGATATGTCTGAACAAAATCCTCTAACTTCTTTGACGTTGTTGTTTCATAGCGCGTTGTTAAGTATTTACTAAATAGTGATTGCAGCAATCGTTTGCTTTTAGCTAGCCGATCTATCGGTTCAGGATCATAATAAAAACTACTCTTTATCGCGTGATGAGTTGCATTGAATTCAATACCCTTTTGAGTTGTTTGTCTGTGTAGATTTTGTTGTATGTATTGTTGCCAATATTTGCTTTTTAGTTTGTTGAATAGAGCCAAATGCTCTAATTGATTACTCACAGTTGTGGATTTGAAGGAACTAGCATTAACCCATAAATGATAAAAATGAGCTTGGTTTTCTGTCACAGGTAAGTGACTGTTAGCGATAAAAGATAATTTATCTTTTAATACTGATAATTTATTGCTGATGGCATCATAATCTTTATTGTCTAACAATGAAGTTAATAACCTAGCTCCCGCTTCAAAAGCAATATCGGTATTATTAAGTAAACTAAAGCGGTCTATGATTTCAGCATATAACTGTTGAGACTTGATTCTTTCTCCTATGCTTGCATAGTGATTCGCTAAACTTAATTGAATACCTGATTGTTTATCAAGATCTAAGTTTAAAGCTGAAGAAAACTGCTCAAACATAATCGTAGATTGCTTTTTTTCGTATTGTACTTGTTGATATTGCGTCAATAAGTTAATCATTAACAAACTACAAAAAACAACAACGCATAAGCAAAGTAAACTACTTATTGGCCGTCGCTTAACCACCAACTTTTTAAATCTATAGAGTGTATTCGCGGGGTAACTGCTGATCACTTGGTTATTAAGGTACGACTCAATATCTTGTTGTAACTGCCATACAGCTTGGTATCTATCACTTGCAGAATCGGCCATTGCTTTGTTAACTAAACAAGTTAATTCTCTATCTTCTTTTTGAGAAGCAAGCACTGAAGATTTAATTATTTTACTGGCTATCGCACCTAATGCATAAACATCACTACTGACGCTAGGCCCCTCGCCTTTAACTAACTCTGGGCTGGCATACCCATTACTAACACCATGAAATTTGTTAACGGGAGTAAGTGCTGCAGATTGACGCGAGGTAAGCATTTGTGAAATACCGAAGTCCAACACTTTAAGTTGTAATTTATCATCTATGACTAGGTTATCTGGTTTTATATCGCCATGAATAACATGTTGCTGATGAGCATATTCTATCGTTTCACATAAATCCCTATACACGGATAATTTTAGTTTTAAAGGGATTAGGTGATCATCAAAAAAATTACTTCCCTTTGCTCCCTGTATATACTCCATGACAATGTAATGCTGGCCAGACTCTGTAACACCTGCATCAATCACGGCACAAATATGATGCTGTTGTAATTTAGCCATTACGTTAGCTTCATATACTAGTTTTGTAGTGTCTAATGTTCCCTTTAATAATGGAGAGATAACCTTGATTGCCACAGTTTGTGCGAAAATCCCATCGATGCGTGAGGCTTTAAATACCGTCCCCATACCACCTTTGCCTAATACGTCAGTTAATTGATAAACAGAGATAGTATCGCCAATCTGTAATAATTCTTGATAGGCAGTGCTTTCCAATAAAAGTTGACTGGATAGAGTAAAATCTTGGTCGTCTTCCTTCAACATTTCAAGCAATTGTGTAGTAGCTTGCTGCGAAATAGGTTGAGAACGTACAAATGATTCTCTTTCATTGATAGGTAATTGAATAGCTTGTATATAAAGTTTATATAACATTTCTTCGGTTATCTTAATTGTGCATGACGATGTTAAAGGCACAATTAAAAAAGCAATTGCCACTGAATAACATCCTTATTAATCAATATGTTATATTTATACACTCAAATAGGATAAAGGCAACAGAATATTCTGGTTTTAGATTTGGTTGGTTAATTCTTGACGTTAATTACCATTAAATAAAGATGTGGGTTAAAAAGTTGGATTATGGTTTAATACCAATCATAGTAAGTAACTGATCTATTTTACTTGTTAAAACAACTTATTTTTTCGTTGTAAGTTTCGTATAGGGAACAACCATTTACATCAACTTACGCCTCAAACTAAGCCATTTTTCCGGCGCAAAATTTAGATCAGTTATTTAATAC
>NZ_QOCB01000018.1 GCF_003318165.1 Psychromonas sp. B3M02 | reverse complement strand
GTAAAATAGATCAGTTACTTGCTATGATTGGTATTATAGGTAATGTAAACAAGTGGTTGGTATAATAGGTATTATTGATTTTTAGTCATTAATTGAGAATATGATGGAAATAATTTTTGATGGACCTGCAACGGGTCCTTTATTCATTTTTGCACATGGAGCTGGCGCGCCTTTAAGCTCTGATTTTATGCAGCAAGTTAGTGAAGGACTAGCAAAGCAAGGCATTAGAGTTGCTCGTTTTAATTTTAATTATATGCAGCAACGAGTTGAGACAGGGAGCCGCCGACCACCTGAGCGAGCTCCCAAGCTAATTGAACAGTTTGTACAGCTCATTAATAGCTTCGAACAACCTATGGTGATAGGCGGTAAATCAATGGGCGGACGTATGGCCAGTTTAGTAATGGCTGAGCATCTCTTACCGCAAGTAAAAGGTGTTGCTTGTTTAGGGTATCCTTTTCACCCACAAGGTAAACCAGACAAACTGCGTATTGAACATCTAGGTCAGGTTAAAGTGCCTTTGGCAATAATACAGGGCACTAGAGATAAATTAGGGAGTCAGGAAGAGGTAGCAACTTATGGTTTGCCTAATGCATTGCAATGGCATTGGTTAGAAGATGGCGATCATGATTTAAAACCGAGAGTTAAAAGTGGTTTTACACATGGACAACATATCCAGTCTACTATCGATTATTTAGCAAACTATATTAAACAGAGCCTGTGTTTGGATAAATAAGTCTGTTTTATAGGCAGTTGTTTTAATACTATTCACTGTTTGCATAATAAATTAGCTTAATCTGCATTTATTTGTAAAAGAAGTGTGGATGTATTGTTGATTATTTTTTAAAATCGGCATTCGGTCGACATATAAGCAATGATACCTGTACTTTTCATCCATTGTCGTAAAGCATTTAGTTACAGAAGGGAGTTACATGTCAATTGATATCAAACCGCTAGCAGTTGCAGAGCGAAATGCCTGTCCAGCAGAATTTAGTTTTGGTGAAGTATTTGCCGACCATATGTTTACACAAACTTATGATGTGAATCAAAAATGGTCAAATGCTGAAATAAAACCTTATCAAACACTGCAATTAGACCCATCAGCTTCGGTTTTACATTACGGTCAAGAGATCTTTGAAGGTATGAAAGCCTACCGTACAGAGAAAGGGGATATTCATTTATTCCGTCCTCGTGAGAACTTTAAACGTTTTAATCGTTCTGCTGCGCGTATGGTTATGCCAGAGGTCGATGTCGACTTTCACCTTAATGCATTAATGGAACTACTGAAAATAGATAATAAATGGGTACCTGAAAAAAATGGTACATCACTATATATTCGCCCAACCATGATCGCGACAGGCGCTAAATTAGGTCTAGGTGCAAGTGATAAATACCTGCACTTTATTATTACAGGTCCTGCTGGCGCGTACTTTAAAGATGGCTTTGCACCTGTTTCTGTTTATGTTGCAGATAAATACCGTCGTGCTGTTGTGGGTGGTGTTGGTGAAGCAAAAACTGGCGGTAACTACGCGGCAAGTTTATACATGTCTGAAGATGTTGCAGCACGAGGTTACTCTCAAGTACTTTGGTTAGATGCAATTCACGGTAAATATATCGAAGAAGTTGGCGCGATGAACATCTGCTTTGTTTACGGCGATCATATTGTAACACCTAAATTAAGCGGCAGTATTTTACCGGGTATTACGCGTGATTCTATTTTACAGTTAGCACCTACGCTAGGTTACACTGTTTCTGAAGAGCAGGTAGCAATTGAAGATATCTTAGCTGATATTAAAAGTGGCAAAATTACTGAAGCCTTTGGTTGCGGTACGGCTGCAGTTATCTCTCCAGTAGGTCAACTATGTTGGAAAGACGTTGATTACTTTATCAATGATAATAAAGCCGGTGAAGTTTCTCGTAACTTATACGATGAACTAACAGGTATTCAGTATGGGCTTCGTGAAGATAAATTTGGTTGGATAGAAAAAGTAGAGTGTTAACCACTCACTCTTTTTTGTTACCTGCATATTATAAAGGCGCTATTTAGCGCCTTTATAATATCTACTTGATATCATGTTTAAATGCATTATCAATGCTATCACAAATCATATTTCTTACCCACCGATGGCCAGGCTCATCTGTGTTATCTCGATGCCATAATAAAACATAAGCCATTCCATTGAGTGGAAAAGGCAATGGGATCTGTTTAAGCGGATAGAGTTTTTGGGCATGTGGAACAAAGCTGCTTGGTAAAGTGAAAATTAAATCACTATGCGCACAAACACTTGCGCCACCATAAAAATCTGGCAACGTACTGATGATATTGCGCTGTTTATTATGTCGGTCTAGTGCAAAATCAATGGCCCAAAACTTATTACCATCACAGCTTACTTGTAAGTGATTACAGGATAAATAACTCTCCATATCCCATGTGTTATTCTTAACACGTTGTAGTGCTGGGTGCTGATCATTGACTAAACAGGTTTGATGATCACTGAATAAAATTTTATACGCTAATTCATCGGGTAAGTTATCTATCTTTAATTGTTGTCTCTCACCGTAATCTATACCTGTAATACCGAATTCAACTTTACCTTTCTGTAAGTCTTGCATTGAGCCTTCTTTCCAGCCCAATACATCTAAATGGATATGACTGGCCTGTTGTAATAAAGGTCCAATAAAAGTAGGTAATAATGTCGCGTAGGCGCTTTCTAACATACTGATAGAAAAATGTCGGTCACTGTTTACAGGGTCAAAACTAGGTGCTTGTGTTAATTGATATAAACCTTGCAGTAACTTAGGTAAATGTTGTTGTAAATGCAAAGCATGTGACGTCGGTTTTAACCCATGCGCGGTCCGAGTAAATAGAGGATCCTGTAAATGTAGGCGTAAACGAGACAAACTTTTGCTCAACGCTGATTGGCTGACATTTAAACGGGTTGCTGCGCGAGTAACACTTTGCTCTTCTAAAAGGACTTGTAAGATAACTAATAAATTAAGGTCTATTCGAGTGAGTTTATCGATATGCATAGATATTCCTATAGGGAAAATAAGAGCTGAATTAATACCATTTCTATTCATATCATAGTTGATTTACACTAGCATTGTTATCTGTTTAATGTCACAAATCGACGTTTTATATTATTTAATTTAGTTATTTTTTATTGTTCAAAGAGAGAGTTATGAGTCGTAAGTTGTTACCTATCCTAATGATGATGGTGGTGTTAAGCCCTCTGGCCATTGATATCTATTTACCATCTATGCCTGAAATGGCCGTTGAATTTGGTGTATCAGATACACAGGTTCAATCGACATTAATATTGTTTATTTTATCAATGGGGGTAGGGCAGGTGTTAATTGGCCCATTGGCAGATAGATATGGCCGTAGACCGGTTGCGTTAGTCGGTATTTGTTTGTATATCGCAAGTAGTTTCTTTGCGTCAGTCGTGGTTCAGTTTGAATATTTACAACTTGCGCGTGTACTACAAGGGGTTGCAGCTTGCGCTACATCGATTGTGGTATTTAGTGCCGTGAGAGATAGATTTAATGCACAACAAAGTGCGCACTATTATAGTTATTTGAATGGTGTTATTTGTGTTATTCCCGCTTTAGCGCCTACCTTAGGTGGTTTTTTAGCTTTACACTTTGGTTGGAGAGCTTCGTTTATCTTTATGACTGCGTTTGCTGTTTTAGTCTTGTTTATTGTTGCCTTCAGATTACCAGAAACGCGTCCTGAACATGCTAATAATCATGCCGCTTTATACCGTTGGGCGCGTTATCAACCGGTATTAGCTAATAGTCAATTTATCTTCTATGCATTGACTTGTATGATTGGTATGGCGAGTATTTTAACCTATGTGTCTTATGCGCCGAGTTGGATCATTAAACATATAGGTTTGTCTGAATTAACCTTTAGTTACCTGTTTGGTTTTAATGCGATCATTAATATTATTGCTTGTTTTGCTGCGCCTAAAGTGATTAAAAAGGTCGGTAATCACCAAACGGTTAGTATTGCATTATGGCTGATGGTGTTATCTGGTGCGCTGCAATTAGTGCTGCAACAATTGCCTTTTACTAACCTATTAATAGGTGGATTATATTATATGTCACCTATGCTATTTTTATGTATTGGCTTTGCGCTGTTATTAGGACCAGCCACATCGATGGCGTTAAGCGCTTTTGGTGAACGAGCGGGGACGGCCAGTGCGTTATTAGGTTGTATTCAAATGACTGGCGCAGCTATATTAACTGGGTTATTACAACAAACTAGTTTAACTGGCCCTTATGCAGCTATATTAATGATTGGTGGTAGCGGTCTGTTGTTGTTAGTTATTATGACGCTACCTAAATATAAACATTGGCATCAAGAGCGTCCTAGTTACGCTTAACAACTTGCTTTAAATTTATTCGCATTCTTAGTATTAGCTTGAGATAATAACTCCATTACACTTTTGTCAATGGAGTTATGATGAAACACTTTCTACCTAAATTATCCCTCATTAGTAGTTCACTATTACTTGCTGCTTGTGTCACCTCTTCACCCACTGGACGTAATCAAGTATTGTTATTCGATGGTTCAGAAATGGCGACTTTAGGGGCAAATTCCTTTGAAGAGATAAAAAAACAGGAAACCATTAATCAAGATCCTGCAGTTAATGCGTATGTGCAATGTGTGAGTAAGCAGATAACCGATACCCTAGGTGAACAACCTGATTTTGATGAGTGGGAAGTGGTGGTTTTCGATAGTGATCAAGTTAATGCCTTTGCGTTACCAGGTGGTAAAATTGGTGTTTATACTGGTCTATTAGCTGTGGCTAAAACCCAAGATCAACTGGCGACAGTGATTGGTCATGAAATCGCACATGTGCAAGCAAATCATTCTAATGAACGTCTATCCTCAAGCCAAATTACAGGTATAGGGACTTCGGCTATTGGTGTGGCTGTGAGTGGCAGTGAATATTCTGAGATAGGCTTAGCAGCATTGGGGTTAGGTGTTCAATATGGTATCACTATGCCCTATGGCAGAGCGCAAGAATCGGAAGCCGATATCGTAGGCTTACACCTGATGAGCGAAGCGGGTTTTGACCCGGAACAAAGTGTCGAGCTATGGAAGAATATGGCGATTGCCTCGGGTGGTTCTGAGCCGATGGAGTTTTTATCTACTCACCCTTCAAATACAACGCGTATTAATGATTTACAAAGCGAATTGAAGAACCTTAAACAAACCAACGAACAAGCTCCAAATTGTCGTGCTTAATGATTTTATTATGCAATACAAACAAAAATGCCGAATCAATTGATTCGGCATTTTTAATTAAAACATTAAATTAAAGGTTAGATAGAATTGCATCTACCGATGCTTTTGCATCACCTAATAACATTTCAGAGTTCTCATTAAAGAACAGTGGGTTTTGTACGCCAGCGTAACCAGCACCCATTGAACGTTTAAATACAACGACTTTCTCAGCTTCCCAAACGTTAAGTACTGGCATACCTGAAATCGGTGTACCTGGCTCATTTGCCGCTGGGTTAACTGTATCATTTGCACCAATAACTAATACTACATCAGTTTCAGGGAAATCTTCGTTGATCTCATCCATCTCTAATACGATATCGTAAGGGACTTTTGATTCAGCAAGTAATACGTTCATGTGGCCTGGTAAACGACCTGCAACTGGGTGAATACCGAAACGTACGTTTTTGCCTTTAGCACGTAATTGCTTAGTAATTTCAGCAACAGGGTATTGTGCTTGTGCAACAGCCATACCGTAACCAGGTACGATGATGATGTTTTTAGCCGCTTTTAGAGACTCAGCTACTTGTTGTGCAGTTGTTTCTGTATGCTCGCCGTACTCTTGGTCACCTTGGGCAAACTCTTCATTTCCGAAGCCACCTAAGATTACGCTTACAAATGAACGGTTCATTGCTTTACACATGATGTAAGAAAGAATCGCACCACTTGAACCTACTAATGCACCAGTGATGATAAGTAAGTCATTTGCTAGCATGAAACCAGTTGCTGCCGCAGCCCAACCAGAGTAAGAGTTAAGCATTGATACTACTACTGGCATATCTGCACCACCAATAGAAGCTACTAAATGCCAACCAAATGCTAATGCAATCACAGTCATAATGATAAGTGCTGTTAAGCCTAAATCACCGCTAACAAAAGCAACTAATAATAGTGCTGCTGCTGTCACTGCTGCAATGTTGATCCAGTTTTTACCAGGTAGAGATAAAGCTGCACTGTTTACTTTACCGCTTAGTTTACCGTATGCAACGATAGAACCAGTGAAAGTAACTGCACCAATAAAGATACCTAAGAATACTTCTACATCATGAATAGTTTGTGCAGCAGGTGCTAAAACAGCATGATCTAAGTATGAGTTGAAACCGATGAAAGTTGCAGCTAAACCTACGAAGCTATGTAAGATAGCGATTAGTTCAGGCATTGAAGTCATTTCAACTTTTAATGCTAAACGCACACCGATACCAGCACCAACTGCCATTGCGATAGTGATGTAACCTAAGCCACTCACTTGTGAGCTAGCAATAGTTGCACCGATCGCAATGATCATACCGATAATACCGAATAGGTTACCGCGTTTTGCGCTTTCTTGGCTGCTTAAGCCGTTAAGACTACCAATGAATAGGATAGCTGAAATGATGTACGCAGCTGTAATTAATCCTTGAGACATGTTTATTTATCCTTCTGGAACATTTTCAACATACGGTGTGTTACGGTGAAACCGCCCACTATGTTGATGGTTGCAATAAGAATTGCAATCGTTGAAAGAGCTGTGACGACGTTGTTGTCACTACCAACTTGTAGCAATGCACCGATGATGATGATGCCACTGATTGCGTTTGTTACACTCATTAAAGGTGTATGTAGTGAATGTGCAACATTCCAAACTACACCGTAACCAACAATACATGCCAGAATAAATACAGTGAAGTGTGCTAGGAAGTCTGTAGGTGCAACACTTGCTAACCAGCCAAATAGACCAGCAGCAACAACAGCAGCAGCAGGTTTAATCCATTTGTTTGGTTCTTTTTCTTCAACAACTTCTTCTACTTTTTCTTCTGCTTTTGGGGTTGGTGCAGCACTTACGTTAATTGCTGGTGGTGGCCAAGAAATTTCGCCTTCTTTAACAACCGTTGCACCTCGGATAACTTCATCTTCGAAGTCGATATCAATTTGACCGTCTTTGTTTTTACAAAGCAGTTTCATCAAGTTAACTAGGTTTGTTGCGTACAGTTGGCTTGATTGTGTTGGTAAACGACTTGGTAAGTCAGTGTAACCAATGATTTTAACGCCATTTTCAGTTTCAAACACTTCGTCTTTCACTGTTAATGCTGCGTTACCGCCAGCAGCTGCTGCTAAATCAACAATCACGCTACCTGGTTTCATTGATTTGATCATATCTTCAGAAATGATCTTAGGTGCTGGTTTACCTGGGATAAGTGCCGTTGTGATGATGATATCAACATCTTTAGCTTGTTCAGCCATCATTTCAGCTTGCGCTTTTTGATAACCTTCACTCATTGTTTTAGCGTAACCCGTTGTACTTACTTCTGTTTCCTCAACGTAATCGACTTCAAGGAATTCACCGCCCATACTTTCGATTTGCTCTTTTACTTCAGGGCGAGTATCGAATGCACGAACGATTGCACCAAGGCTACCAGCAGCACCAAGAGCAGCTAGACCAGCAACACCAGCACCAACGATCAATACTTTAGCAGGTGGAACTTTACCCGCAGCAGTGATTTGACCTGTAAAGAAGCGACCAAATTGGTTGGCAGCTTCGATAACAGCACGGTAACCAGCAATATTTGCCATTGAACTTAGTGCATCTAATGCTTGTGCTCGAGAAGTACGAGGAACACTATCCATCGCGATAACGCTGATGTTTTTAGCTTCTAGTTGCTTTAATAGTTCCGGGTTTTGAGCAGGCCAAATAAAGCTTACTAATGTAGCGCCTTCTTTGATTAATTGAATCTCTGCTTGAGTCGGTGCATTAACTTTAAAGATAATGTCTGATTGTAAAATCGCTTCAGCTTCTGTGCTAATTTCAGCACCCGCTTCTTGGTAAGATGAATCAGAAAAGCTTGCTGCTGATCCTGCGTTTTGTTCTACAAGAAATGTGAAACCTTGTTTAATTAGTAGTGCAACAGTACTAGGTGTTGCCGCTACACGGTTTTCATTTTCTTGGATCTCTCTAGGTATACCTATCTGCATAGTAATTCCATGATCGCTTATTGTTAAAGATTGTTATCGAGGTTTATTTTGGGTGTCATTTAAAAAATGCAGCTGACCTAAATCACCTGCATTTTTTAAATAGCGCTAACACCACAAAGCCAGATAACGCGTTTGATTGTTTTATAAACTTGTCGAGTTGATTGTGTATTACGACAATTTTCAGCAGGTTAAAGCTTAGTGAAAAATACGGGGGAACGCCACCATTTTAAGGTTCTTTACATAGTTTTTATGCTACATAAAGGTTACTTAATATAACCATTGATAATAAGTAACCTCAATTGTAAATCTAATGTTAACAAATAAATACAAGAGATTAATTTTCATACTCAATTGTTAAATTTTATAAAAAAGGGGGAGGGCATTCAAAACTAACACGTAATTCCGTAGATGGATGGGTAAGAGTGATACTAGCCGCATGCAATGCTAAACGATTTGGTGAATATTGCTTACCAAATGCAGTTGCATAAAACTCATCACCAACAATAGGGTGACCTAATTGTTGCATGTGCACACGTAATTGATGTGTTCTTCCCGTTAACGGCGTTAATTTAACGAGGGTAGTTTGTTGTTCTCTTTTGACCACTTGCCATTCAGTTTGAGAGCTTTTACCCTGTTCAAAATCAACAATTTGGCGCGGTCTATTTTCCCAGTCACAACGTATAGGCAAGTCAATTAAGCCGCTATCTTCTTTAATAATCCCCTCTACACGAGCGAAGTAGGTTTTATCGATGACTTTTTGTTGGAATTGACGCCCCATATGACTTTGTGCTGATTTACGTAAGGCTAAAATAATAATGCCAGAGGTTGCCATATCTAATCTATGCACTACACAAGCTTCAGGCCATACACGTAAAACACGTAACGCTAAACTGTCTTTATGCCAAGGATCTCTGCCTGGTACGCTTAATAATCCAGAGGGCTTATTGAGTACAACAATATCTTGATCCTGATGAATAATATTCAAATAAGGGGACATTGGTGGGTTATAAACAAAATTAGGCATAGTGGTTACCGATGTAATGAACAGTACAGGTTAAGAGTTACTTAATAACCTGTACTTGTTAATGCTAGGTTAAGTGTGAGTTGAGACGATGAAACGGATTGCATCTAATTTCAGCTGTGTATTATCTAAAATCTGTTCAAAGTTAGTTTGTTGATCACGAATATGTTGGATCTCTTCTTCACGGATATTAGGGTTCACCGCTTTTAATGCCAATAAACGATCTCTTTCTTGTTGTAGCGTATGTTGCATATTTTGTTTCGCTTCATCCAGAATGTCTGCCATTAACGATTGTGCTGTTGGCAGTGATTGTTTAATTAGCTGATGAATTAATGCTTGTGAAGCATTCGCCACTTTGCGACTAATATGACGATTAATCGGCGTTAATTGGCGATCAAAACTATCAAAAGTTACATTCTCACCCAAGTTTTTAGCATTCTTATCTAATAAGAGGCGAATTGGTGTTGTTGGTAAGAAACGACTTAATTGTGCATTATCAGTATTTAAGGCTTCAACAACGTAGATTAACTCTAGGAATGTTGAGGCAGCCGGTAATGAGTTATTTTTTAAGATGGCAACAGAAGTGGTACCTGTATCTGAGCTTAATACCATCTCCATACCATGGCTGATCAAAGGGTGTTCCCAGGTTAAATAAGAAACATCATCGCGACTCAATGCCGTTTGACGATTAAATGTCACCGTTACCCCTTCTTCTGGTAACCCTGGGTAATCACTTGCTAACATATTACTGGTTGGTTTCAAGATTAAGCATTGATCGCTGCTATCTTCTTGCTGCACACCTAAGACATCAAACATCTGTAGTGCAAAGCCAGTGAAGTGCGGTAGCTGATCAATCTCCGTCATATCATCAAGTAAGTTGCTGTTTTGTAAAACACCGCTAGAGTTAATCTCTAATAACTTATCTCTACCTTGCTCTAAATTGGCTTTCAGTTCTGAATTAAGTTTTGCAGTGCGTTTAATTAATTGCGCTAATTGGTCTTGATCATTTTCACCTGTGGCCAATAAATTAATGAGTTCATCTTTTACTGATTCATAAACAGTATGGCCTGTTGGTGTTGTTTGTGTGAAAGCAGATAAACCTTGCTCATACCATTGTTGCAAAAACTCCTGCGAAGTATCTTTGAGGTAAGGCGTATAAATCTGGATATCACAACGTTGGCCAATACGGTCTAATCGGCCAATTCGTTGCTCAAGTAAATCAGGGTTAATTGGCAGATCAAATAATACTAAGTGATGTGAGAACTGGAAATTACGACCTTCAGAACCAATCTCAGAACAGACCATTACCTGTGCACCATCTTCTACTTGTGCAAAGTATGCCGCTGCTTTATCGCGCTCAATGAGTGATAAACCTTCGTGGAAAACAGCCGCTTTGATCGCTTCACGTGTACGCAATGCTTCTTCAATAGCTAATGCCGTTTGTGCTTGAGCGGCAATGATCAGTATTTTTTCGTCTTTGTTTTGCTGAACAAGATCAATGATCCAACTAATACGTGGATCAAATGCACACCAAGAGTTATCAGTGGAAGCTTCAAAAGCTTGATAGATTTGTTCAGGGTAAAGAGCTGAGAAGGCTTGTTCTTCAAGATTACCCACAGGCATCATTTTTGATACTTTAAGTGCGGTTTTATATTGATCAGGTAAAGTTAACGCAACTGATTTTAATAAACGCTTAGGGAAACCTTTGATCGCAGAGCGTGTATTTCTAAATAATAAACGCCCTGTACCGTGTCTATCTAATAAACCGCGGATCAATTCTCGCTGTGCCACCTGCTGTTGCTCTGGGTCTATTGTAATATCTGAAATGGTTTTAAGTAATGGCTCTACATCCTGTTCTGATAACAGTTCAGTAATGCTGTTTTTAGCTTGATCGGTTAAGATCTTACCATCAAGTAGTTGGTTAACTGCCTCAACCACAGGTTTATAACCCGCTTCCTCGTTTACAAAAGCTTGGTAATCATAAAAACGGTTTGGATCAAGCAAACGCAAACGTGCAAAGTGGCTTTCATGCCCTAGCTGGTCTGGCGTTGCTGTTAATAATAATACACCTGGAATTTCGTTCGCTAATTTCTCAACTGCGTTATATTGTGGGCTAGGTTTCTCTTTATCCCAAATCAGATGATGTGCTTCATCAACGATCATAAGATCCCAAGTGGCTAACAATGCATTCTTTAAGTGCTTTTGTTTACGTAATAAGTCAATGCTGCATAGTACTAGCTGCTCAGTATCAAAAGGGTTAACAGCATCTAAATAAGCTTCTTCACAACGTGATTCATCAAAAATACTAAAATGTAAGTTAAAACGGCGCAGCATTTCAACTAGCCATTGATGCTGTAGGTTTTCAGGTAAAACAATTAAGACACGTTTTGCCCGACCAGTAATCAATTGTTGATGCATAATCAGGCCAGCTTCAATGGTTTTACCTAGGCCAACTTCATCCGCTAGTAAAATACGTGGCGCATGGCGTTGACCTACTTCTTCTGCAATATAAAACTGATGAGGGATAAGGTCGACACGTGCACCTAATAAACCACGTAAGTGAGAACGTTGTTGCTCATGTTGATTCAATAAAGATTTATAACGTAATACAAAGCGATCAAACTTATCAATCTGACCTGCGAACAACTTATCTTGTGGTTTATTAAACTTAATAAAGTTATTTAGAAAGGTTTCTCTTAATTGGGTTTCTTCATCGGTATCTTTACGTGTGCCGATATAAGTAATGATATTTTCGTCTTCTTGTATATCTGTTACTAATAAAGACCAATCAGCATGGCTTAATACTTCATCACCAATATTGAAACGAACACGTGTTACTGGCGCTTCTTCTATTGAATAAAGACGTTGTTCTCCTGAAGCTGCAAATAACAGCGTTAACATACGTCCTTCTATTGCGACTACTGTACCTAACCCTAACTCTGATTCAGCGTCACTAATCCAACGCTGGCCTAACGAAAATGTCATAAAAACTCACTCATCAATTGTAACTAAACAAAACTTAATAGCAGAAAAGGCGCGTATGTTACCTAAATCTTATTCAAAGGTACTAGTGATAAATCTAATAAATAGATAAAAATAAAAATAGCATATAAATGAAGAGGAATAGGTGGTTTGTATGTTAATTAAGCAAACGATATTAAATTGCAAATAATCGTAATAAAACGCTTGCCAATGTGATCTTAATCCCTATAATGCGCACCCACAGACACGGGACGGAACGCAAGTTACCCAGCGAGTTTGAGAACAAAACAAACGCAGTAAACGCTTCGA
>NZ_QOCB01000111.1 GCF_003318165.1 Psychromonas sp. B3M02 | reverse complement strand
AAATGACTGTTCTAAATTTTGCGCCGGAAAAATGGCTTAGTTTGAGGCGTAAGTTGATGTAAATGGTTGTTCCCTATACGAAGCTTACAACGAAAAAATAAGTTGTTTTAACAAGTAAAATAGATCAGTTACTTACTATGATTGGTATTACCTTTAGCAGGCACAAAAAAAGAGCCCTTAGGCTCTTTTTGAAATTAAGTTAAACCTCGAATTAACGACGTAGACCTAATTCTGCGATTAATGCTGTGTAAGCTGCAACATTTTTACGCTTTAAGTAGTCAAGTAATTTACGACGTTGACTAACCATGCGTAATAGACCACGACGGCTGTGGTGATCATGGATGTGCTCTTTGAAGTGACCTTGAAGGTGGTTGATTTGTACTGTGTACAATGCAACTTGAACTTCAGGTGAACCAGTATCGCCTTCTGCGCGACCAAATTTTGCTACAATCTCAGCTTTCTGTTCTGCACTTAGTGACATAACGTACTCCGATATTTTGCGGTTATGTGGATAACCTATTTTAATTATTATCGCCGATCACTAATTCAGCGATAAAGTGAAGGCCGAAGTTTACGGACTTTTAACCTTATGTGCAACTATAAACACGCTTATTTTCGTGCTATTTATGCGTGGCTTCGCAAGCTATTAACCCAAGCATTTAATGCACCTATGAATTCAACGAGTAAACGACTTTATGCTCAATGAAAAGGTCGTTATTTTCAATAAAAAACGGCTTTTGTAAAAACAAAAGCCGTCATTATTTAATTATGCATAAAAGTAGTTAACGTAAAGGTTTTAATAATCCTTTAATGACTGAACGTAAACTAATAAATACCACAATTATCGCGAGAACAGGCAACACAACAAACATACTTGGGTGCCACTGTGGTGACAACTCAAATCCCCAGATCATTAATGCAGATAAAATAATCTCCGCCGCAATGGCAGCAACAAAGCCACCACTAAGTGCTAATAAACCATATTCAGCCCATAATGTATGACTGATACGTTTTTTACTTGCCCCTAATGTTCGGTAAAGCGTTATCTCTCTTTTACGCTCACTTAAACTTAAGCGTAATAGAGTGAAAATGAGCAAGATTCCCGCAACAACACCTAACGCCGCTAACCCAGTTAAAGACCAAGATATTTGTCTTAATAGACTTTGTACCTTAGTGGCCATAGTACGCAAATCCAATAGGGTAACCGTCGGGTAAGCGCGCGCTAATTCATTCACTAAAGGTGTTTGATCCTCTTCGGCTCTAAAACTGACCATCCAAGTAGAAGGTAAATCAGCCACCGCATCTTTACTAAAGATAAAGACAAAGTTTGGTTTTAAACTTTGCCACTCTACCGCTCTTAATGAATTAACCGTTGCCGTGAAAGGTTGACTATTCACTTCAAAAGTCATGGTATCGCCTATTTGTAATCCAAGCTCTTGCGCTACTTCTTGCTCTACTGAGACGGTTTTCTTACCCGTCCAATCACCTGCAATCACTTCGTTATAATCAGGTAATTGCTCCATCCAAGTGAAATTCACTTCGCGCTTCAAAATACGCACTTCAGGATCTTGGTATGCAGGTAGCTCGGCCGAGTCTTGACCTCGTATTTTAGTAATACGCCCTCGAATAATGGCAAAAGCATCACTATGCGGTAGTCCAGCTTGATCTAACGCTTGTAAATACCCTTGTTGTTGCTCTGGACTGATATTAATAGAGAACACATTCGGCGCATCGGGCGCTAAGGTTTGCTGCCAGTCACCTAACAAGTCACTTTTCACCAACCAAATTAACGCCACTAACATCAGCGAACCAGATAACGCAGCTAGCTGCATCATACTGTTTTTTGGTGCACGACTAATACGGCTTAACGCTAGGCTCAGCGCTGCCCCCCATTTTATTTTTCCTAATAGCTGTAAAAAGCCATAACTTAAACCAGCTAACACAACAAACAGCACTAATAAGCCAATTAACACCATCCACACTAATTTGTTACCACCATAAAACACGACTAGTGCCGTAAAAGGTAATAACAATAACCACCAGCTAGTTTTACTGTATGTCACTGCTTGCTTTTGAATGACATTAATCGCTGGGGCATCTAATAAGCGAGTTAATGGGATCAGCAATGCCGGTAAGCCAATGCAAAGTGCAACGCCTAAGGCAAACAAGAAAGGTTGTACACCAATACTTGGTAACTGTTGAGGCAAAATATCGGCAAGCGGTACACGTAATAGGTACTCTAATAACAAACCTAATGAACTACCAATCACAAAAGCACTGATAAACATAATCAATACTTGTGTGGTTAACCAAGTCCGCAACCAAGCACGACTAGACCCCATGCTTTTTAACATGGACACGGTTTCACTGCGATTTCGCACATAATGCAGGCAAGTTAAGATAAGTGTCACCGCTGCCATCAATATCACCATCAAAATAGTCAGTGATAAATATTGCTTAGCTTTATCCATTAAACGAACAGCACGACTCTCTCTATTTTGATCACCCCATGACTCACCAGGTTGTAACTCATAACGATCCTGAAAAGCAGCTAATGCAGTAGGCTCACCATTAATGAATAAACGATAACGTACTCGACTACCTATTTGAATTGCACCGGTTTTATCGAGGTCAGTGCTATGAATAAATACATTGGGGATACTGTTAAATGGGTTATAAGCTAACTCAGGCTCCTCTTCTATGGTGCCACTGATCGCAAGTTCAGCATCACCGATGGCAATCGTGTCGCCAACCTTGCTTTCTAAGATTGAAAATAAACGAGGAGAAAGCCACAACTCGCCAGGTTTAACTTGTTTTTGAGCCGATTGTTGAGCATCTCTAAGGGTTAATGACCCACGTAATGGGTAACTGGTTTCAACACTTTTCACTGTGACTAATTGTAAGTTCTGATCACTAAACGCCATCGTTTGAAAACGGCTTTGTGAAGAAGTACTTAACCCTGCGGCTTGTGCTTTATCCACTAACTCTTCTGGCACAGGGTTTGTTGATCGAAACACAAGATCTGCCGCTAATAGATCACGTCCTTGATTGGTCATGACCTTTTCAACACGTAATGCCAGAGTCGATAAAGCAACAACACAAGCAATAATCAAAGTTAATGCCACCATCACAGGCCATAACTGACCAGACCAGATCTCTCGCCAACTCCAGCTGATTATCATTTTATTTGTTTTCATGCGCTTTCCTGACACTGACCAGCATTCATAATCAAAGTGCGTTGACAACGTTTTGCCAACTCAGGATCATGAGTGACTAATACCAAGGTGGTGCCTTGCTCTTTATTCATAGCAAATAACAACTCAACAATCGTCTTAGCGGTTTTTTGGTCTAAATTTCCCGTAGGCTCATCGGCAAATAAGATTTTAGGTTGAGTAACAAAGGCACGTGCTAAGGCAACACGTTGTTGTTCCCCTCCGGATAACTGCGTAGGTAAATGGGTTTCACGTCCAGATAATCCTACTTCAGCCAATAGCTTCTTCGCTTTAAGCTCATTAGCTGCTTGATCTTCATTACCACGTAATAGCATAGGTAGCGTGACATTTTGTAATGCAGTGAGTGACGGGATTAATAAAAAATTCTGAAACACAAAACCGATTGATTCACTACGCATTTTAGCGCGTTGCTCATCATCCATTTCTGAAATAGTTGAGCCTAATAAACTAATAGTCCCTGAGCTGGGTTGATCTAAACCTGCCAATAAACTCATCAGTGTGGATTTACCCGCACCTGAGGTTCCCATAATAGCAACAGACTCTCCTGCATTGATGTTGAAGGAGATCCCCTTTAGGATAGACAGTTCGTTATCATTACTAATCACAGATTTAGTAATGTTTTCAACATTGATAATGGATTGACTCATGATTAAACTCGTTTCCTTAATATTTTCATTGCTTATTTTTTCATCTGCAGCTAACAGTAACACGTTACTTATTGTCGGAGATAGCTTAAGTGCTGGTTATAAAATACCTGTTGAACAAAGTTGGGCAGTACTGCTACACGAACAATTAAAAGCACAAAACCAAGACCTTGAAGTGGTTAATGCCAGTATTTCTGGTGACACAAGTGGTAATGGTTTAGCGCGATTACCTGGCTTGTTAACAACACACCAACCCGATTATGTATTAATCGAACTGGGTGCTAATGATGGCTTAAGAGGTTTCTCTCCAACCATTATCAGTGACAATTTAAACGCTATGATTGAATCAATCAAAGCTGAAAATGCCAAACCGATATTAATGCAAATTCGTGTGCCAACTAATTATGGGCAACGTTACGGTAAAGCTTTTTCAGATATTTACCCCGCATTAAGTGAACAGACAGATACGCCATTAATGCCATTTTATTTAGAACAAGTCATTACAAAACCTGAGTGGATGCAAAATGATGGCTTACATCCTAACGTTAAAGCGCAAAGTTGGATCGCTGAGTTTATCGCAACAGAACTTGGTAAAATAATTAAATAATCTGCTACATAAAACAGAATAATACAGTTCCTTTTTAATAACTGTATTATTCGACCGATCTTCTATCTGAATAATTTCACTTTAGAGTGAATGAAAATAAAATAACTAGCCTGCTAAAGATTTTAGACTTAATATCAAAAACTTAATTTAGTCAAAAATCAAAAAATAATATATCAGTAGATACGACACTAATCTTAGCGGGGGATCAAGGATGATTAAAAATCAAAAAACGGCGACTCTTTTTGCTCTATTAGCCGTACTGATGTGGTCAACTGTTGCTACTGCATTTAAAGTGACACTTCTCTATTTCAGCGCATTACAAATGCTATTTGTGGCAAGTTTAACAAGTAGCCTTGTATTGTTAATTATCTGCTACCAACAAGGCAAACTTAACTTATTAAAAGAGAGTTTTTTAAAACGCCCCTATTTTTATTTATTAATGGGCGCGATCAACCCATTTTTATATTATTCTCTGCTGTTTCAAGCTTATGACCTGCTGCCTGCACAACAAGCACAATCACTCAATTACACCTGGGCGATTACTTTATCTTTATTAGCCGTACCAGTGTTAGGACAAAAATTACGCAGAAATGACGTGATTGCTATTACTTTAGGTTATCTAGGTGCGTTAATCATTGCGACTAAGGGCAACTTATTGACGCTCGATTTTGTAAGCCCCTTAGGTGTTGGCTTAGCTTTATTAAGTACTATTTTGTGGGCCTGTTATTGGATATTTAATAGTAAAAACGATGCTGACCCTATCGCTTCTTTGTCGCTATGTTTTCTTTGTAGCTTACCGATGATCTTAGTTTCTGTGATGGTGTTTGACGATATCAGTATGACGGCTTGGCAAGGCTGGTTAGGTGCAACCTACATTGGCTTATTTGAAATGGGTTTAGCTTTTGTGGCTTGGTTAACAGCGCTTAAATATGCGGAAAGTACCAGTAAGATCAGTAATCTTATCTTTATCTCGCCTTTTGTTTCCTTGTTATTACTTAACTTTATTATTGGAGAAACTATCTACCCTGCAACGATTATCGGATTGGTCTTAATTATTGTAGGCTTGTTGATTCAGAAAAAGAATTAATACCAATTGTATTA
>NZ_QOCB01000059.1 GCF_003318165.1 Psychromonas sp. B3M02 | reverse complement strand
AAATAACTGATCTAAATTTTGCGCCGGAAAAATGCTTAGTTTGAGGCGTAAGTTGATGTAAATGGTTGTTCCCTATACGAAACTTACAACGAAAAAATAAGTTGTTTTAACAAGTAAAATAGATCAGTTACTTACTATGATTGGTATAATACTAAAAAGCGCTAACTTGATGGACAAGCTAGCGCTTTTTTTTATGCGCTATGAATAATTAATATCAATCACATGCTTAAGCCGATTCGACCAGCTTGATTTAATTTACATACTTGATTTAAAAAAGAGTTGATTCTATAGGGTTGAAAATGCGTAGGGATGCGATTTTCTAAGGCAGGAATAGGCTTTTTATCTTCTTTTAAATGGGTCATAATTAATTTAAGAAGTCCGGATAAGTACCCTTTAAATGCCTCACTTTGATACAAACGATCCCAATCAATCACACCTGCTTTATTGTATTGCTGAGTCAATGGCTCTATTTTAGCCGTATAGCCTTGTATCTCAATATCTCCCATACAATATTCTTTCACCAATTGTAAAAACAGATCTAAACACTCACCACGAGGTACTAAATTAAAAAACTCCGTAGGCGAGTTTTTGTCTTCACCTGGTGCATTAATTAAGCGAAATAGGATCTCAAACATATGCACTATGGTTCTATCTAGAATGCGTTGTTTTGGCTGGTGTTGAGATTGAATATCTTGTGCAACCACGCTATAAAGCGTGACCATATCCACTCTTGTAGCAGCTTGATGAGATAGCTTATCAGCAATAGAAATAGGGATTCGATTAGCAATTAAGGTATTAAAAATAGATCGGGCTAACGAATCCTGTATTTCCGAATGTGCTTGGTCAGAGCCTTTAAAAGGTCCTTTTTGATTGCTTGGCATCTCTTTCCTTTGAAACCTTAAATACTTTTCTGAATAACGACGGTAATCATACTATCTTCATCTATAGCATTGAGCGCCCAGTAAAAGAATGAGATAAGGTCGTGCTATCCACAAATTCAAGCTCTCCACCCACAGGTACACCATGTGCGATGCGACTCACCTGAATTTTTTGCTTTCTCGCCATTTCAGCAATGTAATAAGCAGTTGCTTCACCTTCCACTGTTGGATTGGTCGCTAAAATAACTTCAGTAATATTACCTTTTTGCATCTGTTGCTCAAGCAAGTGTAGACCTAATTGCTCAGGACCTACGCCATCTAATGGTGATAGATGCCCCATTAGCACAAAGTAAGTGCCAGAGAATAAAGCAGTTTGCTCAATGGCCACCACATCAACGGGCATTTCAACAATACAAATCACACCATTATCATTGCGCTTTTGATTACTACAAATAGAGCAGAGTTCTTCTTCAGTAAAAGTGCGGCATTGTTGGCAGTGACCTATTTCAGTGACTGCACGTGCTAAGACATCGCTTAATTTAAGTGCACCATTACGGTTTTTATCTAACAGATGATAAACCATACGTTGCGCTGATTTGGGGCCGACACTAGGTAAACATTGTAAAGCCTGTGTTAGCTCTTCGATTAAGGGTCTATTTGACATTATTTTTTCTTCTTAACATTTAATTAGGTCGATTAAGCCATGTAAATTGACTTAATATTTTCCATTGAATTCAGTGACTTTTTCAAGCTCATAAAAGGATTCGGTAATCGTATCGAGTTTATCATCTAATAACGTTCTCGCATCATTTAAACCCTGGTTATAATAATATCCGCCCATTTTTTCACTGAAAAAGTCTAACAAAAATTCCGCATCAAATTGCCCAAGCTCTTGGTCCAACTCTTTTTCAAAATAGGCTTGTATTTGTTCGACCATTGCTGCTTTTTGCGCGCTTGAAAAAGTAATCTCAGCCATCTTAATCCTCAGCTTATATCAGTATTATTTAAGCTCTGTAATTTTAATTTGCTCAATCGTGGGTTGTAAATCTTTGAACAAATTAATAGCAACCGATTCCGCTAATGCTAAATAAGGTGCAACTAATTCAGCCTGTTCATTTTTAGCAACTGTCGGATAACCTTGATCGGTATTTTCGCGGTATTGAATATGCAAAGGTAATTCGCCTAGAAAAGCTAAATTAAATTGCTCTGCTAGTTTTTTACCACCTCCCGTCCCAAAAATAGCTTCTTGATGACCACATTTAACACAAGAATAGAGACTCATATTTTCAATCAAACCAGTGACCTTCACATCCACTTTATTAAACATGGTCACGCCTTTTTTAGCGTCGATTAATGCCACATCTTGCGGTGTTGTTACTATCACTGCGCTGGTTAATGCCACGTTTTGTGACATGGTTAGTTGGATATCGCCAGTACCGGGTGGCATATCAACAATCAAGTAATCCAGTTCAGGCCAGTCTGTTTCGTTTAATACTTGCTGTAGCGCTTTGCTAGCCATCGGCCCACGCCATACCATGGCATCTTTATCTTCAATTAAGAAACCAATGCTATTACAT
The DNA here is from genome assembly GCF_003318165.1 of Psychromonas sp. B3M02. GTDB lineage: Bacteria > Pseudomonadota > Gammaproteobacteria > Enterobacterales > Psychromonadaceae > Psychromonas. Next base: position 5,085 of record NZ_QOCB01000059.1, on the reverse strand, counting down.
ACAATGCCATGTGCTGAGATTGGTTGTAATAGTTTGCCATCTGCAGAGGTTGACTTAGTCGTTTTTTCACCCAGCATGGTAGGCACTGATGGGCCATAAATATCCGCATCAAGCAAACCAACTTTGGCACCATTTTGAGCCAATGCTAAGGCTAAATTAACACTCACTGTCGATTTGCCTACACCACCTTTACCCGAAGAAATGGCAATAATGTTTTTAATGTTAGCATTCTGTTTAGGTGCTTTTTTATGCTCAAAAACAGGCACTTTATAACTGACCGTCCACACAGGACATTGTTTAAACAGTGCCGTTAAAGGCTGTTCAGCCTGTGTTTTTAGATTGTTTAACCATGTAGGCGCATGAAATGGCAAACAGAGTATAACTTCAGCCGTATCGACATTAATGCTCACGAGGGATTGTTGCTGTAATTTGTTAAATACTTCGGGCTCGATACATTGTGCTAAGCAATCTAACACTTGTTGTTGATTGATTTTCTTTTTAAACAGCATATACAACCTCTTATCTACATTGATTGATTAGTCTATCAAATTAAACAGATAAATCATCCTGATTAAAAAGCAATGAACTGTATTATTAATTGAAAATTAACAGATGATGATGAGTTCAATCACCGAATACCATAAAGGGAATAAAACAGTGTTTAACTATTTCAACCGGATGACGCTAACAGAAATAGATAAGAGTGGGATTATTGGTGTTTTTTGGGTAGAATTATGGGCTTAAAAAAATTCGCCTAGACTTAAGGAATCCCAAATAAATGGCTAATCAAGACCGTAATATACTTGTTACCTGCGCCCTTCCCTATGCAAATGGTCCTATCCATTTAGGGCATATGCTTGAGCATGTACAAGCTGACATCTGGGTGCGTTTCCAACGCTTACGTGGTAACAATATTCATTTTGTTTGTGCTGATGATGCACACGGTACGGCTATCATGCTAAAAGCTCAGGAAATGGGTATCACCCCTGAGCAACTTATTGCTGACGTACAAGCGGATCATGAGAAAGATTTTGCTGGTTTCAATATCAGCTTTGATAACTATCATTCAACACATTCAGAAGAAAACAAAGCCTTATCATCACAAGTATACTTAGCATTGCGTGATAACGGCTACATCACTAAAAAAGTGGTTTCTCAGTTATACGACCCAGAAAAAGAGATGTTTTTGCCTGACCGTTTTGTAAAAGGTACTTGCCCAAAATGTAAAGCAGAAGATCAATACGGTGATAACTGTGATGTATGTGGTGCAACTTATAGCCCATCTGAAATGATCAACCCAAAATCAGTCGTGTCTGATGCAACACCAGTCATGAAAGATACTGAAAATCTGTTCTTTGATGCGCCACAATTCCAAGATATGTTAGTGGAATGGACAAAATCTGGCGCGCTACAAAGCGAAGTAGCTAACAAACTGGGTGAATGGTTTGAAAGTGGTTTAAAAGCCTGGGATATCACTCGTGATGCTCCTTACTTTGGCTTTGAGATCCCAGGTGCTCCGGGTAAATTCTTTTACGTATGGCTAGATGCACCAATTGGTTACATGGGTAGCTTTAAAAACCTGTGTGACCGTACCGATAATCTTAACTTTGATGATTATTGGAAAAAAGACAGCACTGCTGAGTTATATCACTTCATTGGTAAAGATATCATCAACTTCCACGGTCTATTCTGGCCAGCGATGTTAGAAGGTGCAGGTTTCCGTAAACCAACGGGTGTGAATGTTCACGGTTATGTGAGCGTTAATGGCGAGAAGATGTCTAAATCAAAAGGTACTTTCATTAAAGCAAGCACCTATTTAGAAAACTTAGACCCAGAATGTTTACGTTACTATTACGCTGCGAAATTAACCTCTCGTGTGGATGATCTAGACTTTAACCTAGAAGATTTTGCACAACGTGTTAACTCTGACGTAGTGAACAAATTAGTCAACCTAGCTTCACGTACAGCAGGCTTCATTGCTAAAAAATACGATGGAAAACTATCTGCAGAGGTTTCTGAACCTGCTTTATACCAAGAGTTTGTTGACGCAGGCGAGTCTATTGCCGAGCAATTCGAGAAACGTGAATTTGCACGTGCTATTCGTGAAATCATGGCATTAGCTGATATTGCTAATAAGTACATTGATGAAAAAGCACCGTGGGCATTAGCTAAAGTAGAAGGTAAAGAAGCAGAGGTACAAGATATCTGTTCAATGGGTATTAACCTGTTCCGTGTATTAATGACTTACCTGAAGCCTATCATGCCTAAACTAACGGAGCGCAGTGAAGCTTTCTTAAATGAAACATTAACTTGGGATAGCATCAAGACACCGTTAGCGGGCCATCAAATTAATAAATTTAAAGCATTGTTCCAACGTATTGATCCAAAAAACATTGAAGCAATGGTTGAATCTTCAAAGGCAAGTGCAGCGGCAGATGCAGCAGCAAAAGAAAAAGCAGCGGCGGCAACACAAGCAGTAAGTCAAAGTGAGCTAGATAAAGAACCAATCGCAGATCAAATTGATTTCGATACTTTTGCTAAAACAGATTTGCGAGTAGCATTAATCGCCAAAGCAGAGCATGTACCTAAAGCGAATAAGTTATTAAAACTGACGTTAGACTTAGGTGGTGAAACACGTACTGTATTTGCAGGCATTAAATCGGCTTATAAACCAGAAGATTTAGAAGGTAAATTAACAGTGATGGTCGCCAACCTTGCACCACGCCAAATGAAGTTTGGTTTATCTGAAGGTATGGTATTAGCAGCAGGTCCTGGCGGAGAAGATATTCATATCTTAACTCCAGACTCAGGTGCGAAACCAGGCCAACGTATTATGTAATAGCAATACGCTAAGATACTGATCAACAGAAAGCCTTAAGTTAACCCTTAAGGCTTTTTTATTGCACAATATAATATTAAACAGGAAACAGCAGATGAAACAAGCGATTACTGGCTATCATCAAGATCACGAAGCCCATTGGGTTGCGCAACTAGCCTGTGGCCACTTCCAACATGTTCGACACAGGCCGCCTTTTACAATGCGCCCGTGGGTGATCACTATTGAAGGAAGAAAAAGCATGATCGGACATCAATTAAATTGTGTTAAGTGTGATAATAATGAAGCGAAGGACTTTATAGAATAAATGACTCTAATCAAGGTTATAGATAGAGCCACTTTATAGTTTATTTACCCGTATTCGCCACTGCAGCAAATTTAAGGTCAGGATTTTTTATCACTAATAAAATCCCACTTAGAATAATTAAACTGGAAATGACAAACACCGCCGACACACTTTCCCCTAAAAAAATAAAGCCAGCAATCGCTGCTAAAACAGGCACTAATAACTGCACCACTGCAGCCACATTATGACGTAAGCTAGTTAAGGCTTGATACCAAAGTAAATAACCAAGAGCAGAAGCCAATACCCCCGATAGAATCGCATAGAAAACACCATCAAAGCTTAAATAAGTGCTATCGATATTTATCACTGCAAAAATAATAATTAAAGGAGTAGTACGGAAGAAGTTATAAATCGTATCCGATGTAGGGTCTAAGCTTTTTTTACCCGCTAATGTATAAAATGCCCAGCTCACACCAGAAACACACATTAAGACAAAGGCGATCAGGGAAGGACTAGACACTTGCGGAGCTAGTAAGAATACAAAGCCTGCAACCGCTAAAATTAAACCAATTAACTCAGCACGACTTAATAAATGCCCTTTTAGTACACGAGTTAACAACATAGTCACTTGCACTGTAGCAAATAAAACCAGAGCGCCAGTTGCAGTATCTAGTTGTATATATGCGAATGAGAAAGTTAAAGCATAAACAAATAACCACAACGCATTTAGCCAGCTACCTCGACTCTTTTGTGTATTGATTTGTTCTGCTTTTAACTCTTTGTTCTGGTTATCTTTTACATCAAAATAAAAATGCTTTACGGCCAAGAATAGACCTAAAAACAGGCTGCCCGATAACAAACGGATCACAGTGAAACTACCTGCATCCACTTGCTCGTCACCTAATGCTAAACGGCAAAAAACAGAGTTCGCAGCAAAAGCTATTAATGCAAAGCTAGTTAAAAAAAAGGTTTTATACGTATTATAAGCAGTATTTATCATGACTAAGCTCTTATTATTTAAAAAGTTAATAATTAGTTATGACAGATTTATTGGAAAGTGTCTAATCATGTTAAATATATAACTATAAGATTTAGAACAAAGAACTAGGGGATCAGTTATAAGTAGTTTTACATAGCTAGGAAAAATTGAGACTGAAGATTGAATAGAAAGGATAATTGAAAAAGGTTATCTCAATATCATAAAATAACCTTTAAGCAATTGATTATGCAACAATCAAGGCACTAATAAAACCAATTAAGCCACCAAATACACCACCCCAAACCACTAACCAACCTAGATGTTTACGGATCATCGCTTGAATAATCTCTTTAACAATTTGCGGTGTTAGTTCATTTAAACGCTGCTCAATGATGCTTTCAATTTTAGTTAGAATACTGTTCATCATTTCAGGTTGATCCATTTCACTTTGCAACAGTTCATTAAACTTATCAGATTGTGTTAACTCAATAACCGAGCTTTTCATATGTTTAATAAATGGTTCACGTAATGGTTGTAAAGATTCTTCTCCACCAAACATAGCAAGCATACTGCCAAAAGAAGACTCCATGATCACTTTAATTAAACCATCATAAGTTGGGTTTAAGTCTATTTTCTCGATCACAGGCTCTAAATTTAATTGTGATGATGAAAAGCTACCTGCGGATAAAAAACGCTCTACATTTTGCGCGGTAAAAAACTGCTTCATCATCAGGTTTCTAATACCCGATTTAAACTCTTCAAAGTGAGCAGGTATAACGCCTGAGCCATATAAAAGTGGTACTTTTTCAAAAAGCATGAATACTGCAAGCCAGTTTGTGACTGCACCTGATAAGGCAAATAATCCCACCATCACTAAGATAGAAGAAGCAGTACTTTCCTCAAGTAATAGGCCAATCACTAAAATTAATGCAGCAATTAAATTAGTCATTAAACTTTTATTCATGGTTTTTCCTTATGTTGATT
>NZ_QOCB01000049.1:31989-55431 GCF_003318165.1 Psychromonas sp. B3M02 | reverse complement strand
GTATTAAATAACTGATCTAAATTTTGCGCCGGAAAAATGGCTTAGTTTGAGGCGTAAGTTGATGTAAATGGTTGTTCCCTATACGAAACTTACAACGAAAAAATAAGTTGTTTTAACAAGTAAAATAGATCAGTTACTTACTATGATTGGTATTAAAAGGGTATCGAAGCTAATTAAGATAAACAACATTCAAAAAATCGCTTTGTGATTGTTAAAGATAAAATCAGGTTAGTTATAACAGCTTAGTCTTATGAGCGGGCACCTCTTTAAGATGTGTTGTTTAATTTATTTCTAGTTAACTAAACAAGCTAACAAAGGGGGCCTTCGTACTAGACAAAGATTAATATAGACTAATAGCGATTAAGCAAAGTTTACTATTTGGTGCGCAGACTTTAGTCTGCCAGTTTGCGGTTCACTGCATACTTTTATTCGCTAAGATGATGTCTAATGTGTCAGTTATCACCTATCTAAATGATTAATGCCAAGCATAGTTTTCAGTGTAAGTAGAAGAGGATATTAATCCATCGCTGGTTAGTCCGGTCTTCTTAACAAAATTCCAGCGAACATTGAGATTAATATTGGTTTCATTGTAATCGGCGGCATAACTTGAACTAATCAAGCCGGCAATTTCCCAATGTGGTGAGAGTAACCATTGTCCTTCAATAAGAAATTGACTACCGATCCCACTATCGTTTTCTTGGCTCAGTGTACTGCTAGTAGAAGTAAAAGGGAATTGTTCGATACTGCCTGGCGTTACCCAATAATAACCGAGACTTAATTGACTACGAATTTGCCAGTAGGTGTCTTCTAATGTTAATAACTCTGCTCGTCCACCCAAGTTAATATAACTTTCAGGGCTAAAGTAACCGCCATTACCGTCGGTGTAATAATTCAAATTCTTATCGTAGCTCATCCAGCTAATCGTTGGACCAACTCGTAAATAATCTAATTTATCAGCATAGCGTTCCGTTAAGTCACGGGTAAAACCTAAATTCAATGCAAGCTTGGTATTATCTTGAATACTTTCACCAGTTAGCCTCGCTATATTCAGCTCAGGTGTTACCGACCATTTAGGTATAAATATATAAGAAGTGAGTGCTCGAAGACCTGTTTCTTTCACTGCCCCCCATCTTTCTATTTTACTCCCATAAAGTCCCATTAGACTTAAAAAACTGTCATCAACTCTTTCACGGTATAACGTTGCTGCTGTTATTAGGGAAGGAGAGTTATACCAAACTGCAGATAATTTAGCAGATAAACTAGAGGCTAAATCACTGTCTACTTGTGTATATTCAATTTCAGCAAAGGTGTTCAAATGTCGGGTTTGTCGTTTTATAAAACCACTAATGCCTGTTTCTGTTGCATTGTTGCTGGCTATTGAAGTGGCAAGCGTATTTTGCCAAAAGTCATCGCCAATATTAGCACTATCGCTATGAAGCGTGTGATAGTTTACTCGTGCCCCGTAGCGGTAGTCATTCCAAAATTTCTGAAAACCTAAATAATAATTTGCACTTTGTAAATTCGCTATCTCATCTTCGCTGCTCTGCTTACGCCAGTCGAGGCCTCCTTCTAACATCAGTTGCTGATTGGCTTTTTGTTGATCTTCAAGATTATTGAAGCGATCAAATTGCTTGCGTGACCACGCGACTTGCATATCACGTTTTTTTAATGCAGCAGTCATTGCAGGAGAGTTGATAGCCAATTGTTCAAGTTGCTCTTGGTCATCGCCTAATAGGCTTAGTAATACTTGAGCATAATCACTGTTATTTGGCTGATGGGTCATCAAAGTTGAAAATGCGCTAATACTTTCAGGTTGATTATTTAATTTATATTGAGACCAAGCATATAAGGCAAGTTGATCAGCATTAAGCGGTTGGTATGTTTGTATTTTAGCCGCAGCCACTAAACTAGATTGATAATGTTGTTGATTGTATTGATCGAGTTGTATGACCGAAAGTGCGTCAACGCAATAATTAACTAATGTTGCTTGGGTTGGATTATTACAAGCTAGCCGAGTGGCTTCTGTTTGTCGGCCTTGTTTCTCTAATACAATTAATTGTGCGTCATAATTTTCAGTAAACTCAAACCAATCAAGCGCTACGGTGTATTCTAATTGATCGATGGCTTGCCACGCATGAGCGTCAATCTTTTCGTTTATCGCTTGATCTGGATATTGTTTGAGCAGGGCGAATAGTTGACTTTTATTCTGTTTTTTCACGGCGTCTGTAACAAGCGCATTAATCGCTATCGACTTTGCTTCATTGGCACTGGTGTTATTGGGAGACGTTTCTTCTACCACTTTTATATGTGCAAGCGCAGTTTGGTAGTTGCCTCTGTAAATGGATACCCAAGCCATTAATGTGTTATTGCTCAATGTATTATCTTTAAAAGCGAGTGTGGATGCCAACTGATAGTGCGTCTGAGGCATGCTTGGCCAGTAATTGGGGCCTTTTTTAGCAAGGTTCACAAAGTTGAGTATGATTGCTTCAGGCGCTTTAACTTGTTGAGTTGCAACCGGGCTAGCTGAAGCTTGACTGGCTACTTGGTTGTTAAGCTGAGTTGGTTTAGAAAGATTATCCATTGCATTAACGAGTACTGGCTCAGCCACCCAGTTAGGGTAAGTCTTTTTTAGCTTTAAATACTCTTGTTGTGCTTGATCAGTAAAACCATTATTAATGTAATACCAGATAGGGGTAGTATCAACGTTTTCCTGTGTGTTTTTAAACAGTTTTTTAGCGTTGTTAGTACTTTGAACATGAATACTTTGTTCACTGTATTGTACCGCAAGTTTTTCTGCATAAGTCAGTTGGCTGGCGACGTAAAGGGTTGCCATTGCCATAACATTGATTAACTTCATTATTTTAAATCACTTTTCAAAAGAGCAAGTTGCGATAATAGAATAAGGCTTGCAGAATAATAATCGGTGGTCTGTTGTATTGTTGGTAAGGGGGTATTTTGACTATTCATAATAGATTGTGTCGCGCTTGCAATCGCTTGCATACCACTATTATAAGCATAATCTGCAACCTGACCATTTTCTAAGTTAACGGTTGCGGGCACAAAATCTTGTTCCCAAAATGCCATAAATGGAGCGATTAATGATGTATTTTTATCTTCTGCTAACATTAAATAAATAGGTAGCCGACAAGCGTTATAGCCATAATCATAAGATAGTGCACCGCTCAAAGTGATGCCATCTTCGGAAAGAATTATCCAATCAGAAGGTAGTTTCCAATCACCAAAGCGAGTAACCTCCATCAAATCAAGCCCTGATTGATAAACGTCAGTCCAAATGGGATCGTTAGTCACTTCTGTAAATAAGTTAAGTGCAGGAAACACCCAATAGGATAAGTTAATTTGAATGCTGCCATCAGAGTGTTGAAAGCCAACTTCACCAGGTAAAATGAGTTGATAGCCAAATTTATGTTGAATTAGCTTGGTTTTAATCGACGCTAAAATAGCCGTAGCTTGGTTAAGGTAAGCTGGCTTTCCCCATTGTTTATGCGCCTCTAATAGGGCCCAAGCAATTAAGATATCGCCATCGGTTGCATTGTTAGGATCTGTAATACATGAGTCATCACATTTCCCCTGTTTGTTAGGCGTATATTGCCAACTGAACAGTTGATCATCCCGTTGTAAGGTTTGTTGTGTCCATTTCCATATACTTTTAAACTGATTTTTATCATTAGCAAACACGGCAAAAAGCAATCCATAGCCCTGACCTTCACTATGCGATATGTTTTGATTACCAGTATCGATAACTCGACCCGCGTCGACAAACTGAGTTTTATAAGTTGCCCAGCTCTTTTGGAATGGAGTCAGCTCAGCTTCAGGCCATTGAGTCCAAGCAAATATAGTAATAACTAATAAGATAACTATATATTTGATGCTTTTCATTCTTTCCAATCTTCCTTAATTTTTTGATGGCGTCGTTTTAGTAACAACCAAGTGAAGACCATAAACATAAATACAATGGCCACTATAATCAATAATAAATACCAAGGGTGATTAGTCCCCCATGCACCTAATGCGGTCCATGAATCCGTTGCGCCTAACATATAAGCACTAGATACTTGCATTACAATTAAAGGCGATTTAGCGTTATCCCAAGCGAAGAAGTCCCCAGCTAATTGGCTCCATAATGGACCTTGAACAAGCTCACTGATGCGTTCAGTTAGTCGTTCAGTCGTTTCTGCAGCAATAATAAATAAGGTACCTGTCTTATCAGCAACTGGGTTTTTAGTGGCAAGTACTAATGAAAAATCACCTAAAGTACTTTGCTGAGTAGTAAACCCCGCAGCAGTATTAGGTTGTAGGTTTTGATTATCGTTAGCCGTCACTCGATTATATAATTTATTCTGTAAGCGATAAGGCCATCTTTTACTATCAGTAATTGCAGTGCTTAAATCACTATATAACTCTGCGCTTAAATCCTTAGGTGTTGCTAAAACCATAGCGGTATCAGTCAGTGTTGTTGGAATGCCCATTTCAACATATAAATTTGGAATTAAATTACCCGATGATTGGGCTAACTTACCTGCCATGGTGAGCGCAGCTGATCGCATTGTGGCTTGTGTTATGTAGATACCGGTATCATCTTGTGTTTGATATTGTGCAAAGGGGTAACCGGTTTGTCCCAATAACCTTAGATCTGGTTGTCTGGCTAGATGAGCTGCGGTGGGTAATTCAATTTTTGAATCAGTATCCAATTGGAAATGTAAATAATCCCCATTGACGCTTCGACACTCTCCAATGAGCTGTATTGAGTTTTGATTAACATGAAAGGCAAGTTCATTTTTGCCTCCGTCAAATAACCTTGCAGGAATAGAAAGGGTGTAATTATGGTAGAAATCACCATCTTTTTTATCCAGTTTCAAACCGTGGATAACCTTACCATTAACGGTAATATTAAAGGTTGAACCGTCTTCATATCCTGCACCGTAACTGAAATCTAATGTTAACTCTACGGTGTCTGTTTCACTTGCATAGAAGTCTGCGGGTAGTCTAATTTCAATTTTTTTAGTCAATAGACCAGGTCCATTAAAGTTAATGGCTGTGACACCTAATTCGGAAAGAGTATAAGATTTTCCTGGCTGCAATGTAACTTGTTGTTGTGGAATAAACGCATTGTTGACGGTGGAGTGAACATTAATTGATTGATCCGGATTGAGTCGATCATCCATATAAGCTAGCGTAGTGGCTGCTCGAACAACATCTTGTTCAGAAAGTCCTGATACAATTAAACGAATGTGCGAAGCCACTAACTCTTCACCTTCAATGATGACAGCAGGTGTTTTTTCTATTCTTAAATATGGTCCATTAATCTCTTCAAGTGTCTTTTCTGATAGTGCCTGTTGTAATGAGTTTTTAGTGCCTATCAGTACATGGATATCATCAGCTTTTTTATCTGTTATATACCAGCTGCTTTGTCTGTATTTACTTTCAGAGATTGGTTGAACAATAGACTTGGTGTCTGCAGCTTTACTCTCGATATTTTGGTAATCAATATGTAAAGATTGGTATTGAGTTCTTAATGCAAGTGCTTGTGCAACCGCTGGAATAGCATATTTGTTAACAATATCGTTTTCTTGTTTATTATCTAACGTGAAAATCTGAGCTTGATGTTGCCCACCAATACCAGGGTTAAAGAAATCAGATAGTTTTTGTAGGTTTAGTTGGTTAATAACTTTGGTCGTTTCGAAAGCAATGTATGAGTTATATAAATTTATTTCACTCCATAAGTCAGGTGCATTACTATCTTGGCAGCGGTCTACATATTGGCTTGCCGCAAAGGTCAATGTATTGTATTGCGGACGCCACAGTTCACTCGGGATGCGAACATCAGCCTGTAAATTTGGCTTGTTAGGGTTTAACGTTATTTGACCTATCGTTACATTATTAAATCGCACGTTTAAAATGGAGCGTTCTTGAAGCATCGTAATTGAAGAGGTTGCCTTAAGATGGAGTGTCGCAGAACTCACTGCTAATAAAGGAGATAAGGTTATACCTAAATCTTGAACGGGTCTTTCACCATTGAGTCTAAGCAATGAATTCCCACCATAAAACTCACTCAATCGAAACTCGTTTGATGTTTTAGCTTGTGCCGGCAGGCTCAAAAACGCAATCAATAAAAGCGTTAATAATCTAACATAAGGTTGAATCAATTTTAAAGGTAACATTAGCTTCTCTGTTTTAATTTCATATAAATATGTAGAAATAATGGTTTCATACTGACACTCACAACATGTTTTAGTCCATAAAAGTAAGATATCGGTCGTGTTCTGCGTTTTTGAAAACTATCCCAACGTTCACTATCACAAAGTGTGTAAGCAATAACATTGTTTTTTTCTTGGTCAGTGCGCGTTAAAAACTGCAACCTAACCTCCTTTGTGTCGCTATTTTGGTGCATGACTTGGCAAGCAATTTCAACATGTTTATTAAGAGCACTGGCATAAGCAATTAGGCGTACTTCTTTCGGTAATGTGTGCTCAAATGTTAAGGATAAATTTGCACCCGTACGTGATAGGTTGCGTAAGTTACCTTGCCAAATTTGGTGCTCTGAGGCTGCTATTTTTACATAGTCATAAGCCGGTAACCTAGACGCTTTACGTACTTGCTTCTTTTCAATCAATACATCTAATAAGCTGACACATAGAATAAAGTTAAAAGTATTCCAAGCAAAAACCACAAAGGTTAACTCCCAAGATTCAGGCGTACTATAAAAATGGTATAAGGCCCCTAAATTGCCAATAAACAGCATGACTAATAACCAATAAAAGGAGTTTGCAAGAGAGGATATATAGTTTTTACTTTGATCTTCACCTTTTGGTGTCACTAAAAAGCTCGGATCATTGGCGCTTTTAATTACCGTAAGTAATGCTCTAAATAAAAAGGTACATTGCAAAATTTCGTAAAGCTCTGAGACTAAAGGCCATCTATTTTTACCAAATAGAACATGTGAAAGCCGAAAACTGACGATAATATGCGGCACGGTATAGATTAAAATTTCTGTAAAAGTGGCATGAATAAGTTCTAAGCCAAATAATAGGTAGCCTAATGGTGATAATAGAAAAACTAAACGGGCAAAGGGGAAAAACCAAAATAGAATGGAACTCATGTAGCCGCATTTCTGATACCAATGTAACCCTGAGTTAAGGAATGGTTTTTTAAGGATCAGGATCTGTGCCATACCTTGAGCCCATCGTTCACGTTGCTGAATGAATGATGAAAAACTTTCTGTCGCTAAACCACTGATCATCGGTTTATCGACATACACTGATTTATAGCCTAATGCATGAAGTGCTAAGGCCGTTTCAGCATCTTCGGTGATGGAATCTCCGGCAATGCCGCCTACCATATCAAGGTGACGCCTTCTTAATACTGCTGCGGAACCACAGAAAAACGAGGAAGACCAAAAGTCTAAGCCTTTTTGTATGGTGTTATAAAACATATCATTTTCCGATGGCATACGAGTAAAAGCGGAAAAATAATTTCGTTCAATGGGATCGGGGTTATCCATAAAATGCGGAGATTGTACTAAAAAGACATCTTTATCTTTAATCATCCAGGGGACAGTACGATCTAAAAAGTCAGTGGTTGGAACGTGATCCGCATCTAGAATAACTACTAATTCACCATCCATATTTAATAAAGCAGTATTGATATTACCTGCTTTTGCGTGTTCGTTTTTTGCTCGCGTATGGTATTCAACGTCCAAGGATTGGCATAATGCTTGTAACTTTTTACGTCGTGTTAACGCATGTTGGGCTGCGACTACATTCTCTTGAAATACTTTCTGATCGGTTCCACCATCATCCAATAAATGAATGTTAAGTTTATTAGCTGGGTAATCGAGCATCTTGGCAGCTCGAAGGGTTACCTCTAATAAGGTTTCTGACTCATTGTAGCTAGGTACGACTAGATCCACAGTGGGAATTTTTTCATCGGTAAACTGTTTAATACTTTGTCTTGGACGATTGAGTGGAAAAATATTAACAAAGCAACCTAAAAGGTGAATAACACCAGAATAGATCTCAGCGATAAATAACGTGATCATGGCAATAAAAGAGAAGATATCATCTGATTCTAATGTATTTACACCACGCCATATCAAATAACGGATAGATAAGAAACAGCCAATAATAATGGCAAATAAACGAAACAGTTCTCGTTTTTTACTGTGTTGAATTGCTTCAGATGACGCGCTATATACAAAAACAATAATACCCATAGAAAGAGCAAGTTGACTTGCCGCTTGTAGCGGAATACTGGCAAGCGCAATTAAGAAAAACAAGCTCAGTAAAGTAAAGATCTTTAATAATGACATCCTTAATGTTAAGCGTCGCGTCAAAAGGGGAGGGCTGTTCGTGACCATGGTGTTTTATCGCTCCATTTGACAATAGATTTGCGAATTGCAGCGATTAATTAATAATATCTTTGATTCTGAAAGTTCGATATTGAAGTCTTCTTCATAAAATTTTCGGGAAAGTGCATTACGTTGCATCAAACTCAAATTTGTCAAAGGTGTCACCCAGATTAAACAGGCAATAGAAATACCCAATAAGGTGCATAGGGTAGTAAATATAAAAGCTGAGATAGTTTGAGGCGCTAATGCATTAAAACTAATAACAGTTAAAGACAGCGTAATAATACTAAAGCTGAGTAGTTTAAATAGTTGGTAACGGCGTAATGCGTACTCGGCTTTTTTCCAATGTACTAGGCGCTTAGCTAATAATGTGTACTCGGTTGAATTAGGGAGATTAACTAAACCTACTTCCTGTAATGATTTTGTCATTCATCTCTCTTAGCTAATATTGATGGGAAATAGTTTCATTAAATTAATACGGATTAGGTATTTATTAGGATCAGTATTGTAAATAAAAGCACCAGAAAGGCAATTAAAGTTCACGGTTTGTCTATTTTTATATTGACAATTTGCAGTTTCGGGTATATGAATTTTTTAGATGTGTGTGAGGAGCTGTATTTTTTATCACTGTAATGTTGAAAATATATTGGGCTTGTCAACAAAAACGCCACTTTATATAAAGTGGCGTTTTTGATTAACCCTACTATGATGTAGCATATCCATAAAATGATTTATGCCACTTATATTAAAAATCAGTTAAGCAGTGTCATTGGTATTAATGCTCGCTAATACCAACTTGATTTCGGCCATTATTTTTTGCGATATATAATCCTAAATCAGCAACCTCAATCCATGATTCAAAGTTAGTAATCGACTCTGTAATTTGTGCAACCCCAAAGCTAGCAGTGACCTTCACTTGTTTGCCTTGGTATTCAAAATGGATTGCTTCAATGGCTTCTCGTAAACGCTCTGCTACCAGTGTGGCTTGCTTTAAATTAGTATCAAGCAGCAATAAAGCAAACTCTTCACCGCCTACTCGGCCGATAATATCCTGTTTTTTACTTTTTTGACGAACTGCTTCAGCAATGCCTTTTAACACTTCATCACCGAAAGGGTGACCATAGGTATCATTAACTTTTTTGAAATGGTCTATATCAAAAATAATTGTCGAGGTGGGACTTGCAGCGTTTTTACTATTGATAAACTCATTTGCACATAAACTACGCCAGTGCCCTTGGTTATTGAGTTGAGTTAAACTATCGGTGTGACTCAAATGCTTTAATTGAGAGTTGGCCTCTTGGAATGCTTGCTTTGTTAAAGCGATATCCGTTACATCATAAACTATCATGCATATTTGTGTTACTTGCCCTTGGAAATCCGCTAACGGTAAAAAGGTGACGTTTTGATACATGAACTCTGCATTACTCGTGATAGGTCGATAGCTTTTAAATTTAAACAGGTATGGGCGTTGTTCCCATGTAGTAAAGGCTTTGTTTTTTAGTAGACAAACACTGTTGATTTTTTGTTGCAACCAAGTTTGTGGGATACTGGTAAACACATCGGTAATCTTTTTATCGATCATGTGAGCAGATAGTAAACCAGAATGATTTTCCATAAATCCATTCCAGACTTTTACTGTGTAATCTTTTTCAATAATCACTAGACCCACGTCGATATTATGAACCATATCAATCAGCCAATGAATGTCCTTCAAATCTATGTTAGTAGCCATTAGTCGAGTAAATATCCTATTTGAGTTTGAATAACTGGAATAGAGTCTTCAGTGAATAAAAGTAACAGGTCACACTTAATATTATGATCTTGAATCCGGTAGTTAACTTCAATCGTTAACATTTTTTGCCAGCATTCTTGTTGATTTTTGATGATATCTTCTATTTTTGCATGTTGGCCTAATACGTTAGGTTGACCTTGACTGAAGGGGATATTGAATTGCTCTGCCAAGCCATTTAAAAATGCACCAATTAAGATGTTAGAAATATCATTCATCACTTCAATTTCTAAATGGTTACTTTCTAAATCTTCGTATTGCAATAATTTAGTCATATCACTAAAGCTCGCATCGTGGAAAATAATAATCGCTTCTCCATTGATACCTGAGCCAATAAATCCTTGACTAACCGCAGATACCTTTTCATATTGAGCAATATGATTCAGGGTCATATGCAGTTCACTGCCTTCTAACGTATTCACATTAGGAACAGGCAGTAAAATAAATACATCTAATAAACGACCTAATAAGTCACCCGCATGCCCCATGGCAATATTTGACACTTCTTGTAATGCATCACGCAATTCTATGCGTTCTATCTCTTCTGGCGCTGAACGTGAACTATAGCCACCTGGCTTGTAAATGCCATATTGCTCTAACAAAGTTGTTAATTTTTCGCTATTAATGGGTTTTTCGATGAAATCAATAGCACCTAATTCACGCACGCGCTTATAGGCTTCAGATTGAACATCACCAGAAATAACAATCACAATGGCAGGAAGGTCTTCTCGCTTGATGGTTTCTAAAACTTCATAACCACTCATTACAGGCATATTAAGATCAAGAAAGACTACATCACCTTTGTGCTGTCTAATACTTTCTATACCTTCTTGTCCATCTTTGGCGAAATGTATAGAGATATCCCAATCTTTGGGTAATGACCGAGCTATTTGTTTTCGGGCTAAGGCTGAGTCATCACATATTAAAACAGGTGTGGACATAGTTTTTCCATTGTATTTCCATATATATCAACAGTATAAATAACGAGAGTTCAGTATAAGAATCAGAGGCAAGATATTTTACAAAGTAAGATATTGCTGATTTCTAATACTTTTTAGGTGTTTCTATCATAAGATAGAAGTTCAAAAAATACAAAGAAGAGTGTTGTTTTTGTACAAAAATGTTGCTGAGATATGATCAAAAATAACAAATTATTCCATAAAATATATTTAATTATGATTACTGATGGATTTTTGCTTTTAATTTCTCATTTTGTTGTGCTTGCTGTAGTACTAACAGCATTTCATCTGGGTGACGAATTGCTCTCACCGATTGCAAAAATGGATCCGCTTCAACATGTTGCAGCTTCATAAACATTAACCATTGTTTAATTCGGCTTGGCATGAATTTCTCTTTATCTTCAATGTGACGTAACCATTGAAAATATTGTTCCATGACTTCAAGGTTTTGTAACCAGGAATAGGGTGCTTCAATGCCTTTTAAAGCATTTGCTAAATTGGGAACAGCGAGTGAACCACGACCGATCATTAAATGGTCGCATCCGCTAATCTCCATACATTGTTGTGCATCTTCAAAACTGAAAATATCACCATTAGCAATAACCGGAATATCGATAGCTTGTTTAATTTTTTTAATCCAATGCCAATGTGCGGGTGGTTTATAACCTTCTTCCTTGGTGCGGGCATGTACCGCTAACTCGCTTGCACCTGCTTCTGCAATTGCCTGTGCATTTTCAATCGCTAAGCTTTTATCTGCATAACCTAGTCGAATTTTAGCGCTGACCACATGCTCACTCGGCACGTTATCTCGGACAGCTTTAACAATTTGATGCAGAGCTTCAGGATCTTTTAATAACACCGCGCCGCCGCGGCTTTTATTAACCGTTTTAGCTGGGCAGCCAAAATTCAAATCAATGCCATCAGAGCCAAGCTTGATCGCACGTAATGCATTTTCAGCTAAACATTCTGGGTGTTGGCCTAATAGTTGTAGGCGAACAGGTGTGCCAAATTCAGTGCGGCTGGCATTTCTTAATTCTGGACATAAACGATGAAAAACACGAGAGGGTAAAGGTAACTCAACCACACGAACAAATTCCGTTACACAACGATCTATACCACCAATATCGGTTAAAAATTGGCGCATGTGAAAGTCCATTACACCTTCCATTGGAGCAAGCGTTATATGCATCAGTGTTCTCGGTTCATTCTCGGCTAAATAAGGAGCGTGGATTATACCTAGTCTCTTACTTTTAGCAAAATAAACTAATGAGAGCGAATAAACCGATTGGTTAGATGAACTAACTATAAAAATGGAGGATTTGATAGCAGTAAATAATGGGATTGTTGTAATTAGCAGACTTTTTAGTCAATTATCAAAATACTTTGTCAGTTTATGACAAGACAACTTGCACTCAGGCAAGCAACTATTTAACCTTATACAATTAATATAGACAGGAATATAAAGAAGATCATGCAACCAATAGTATTAATTAAAAACAGCATCAAAAGCATAGTAGATTACCCAATCCCAGGGATTATTTTTCGAGATGTCACCAGCTTAATTGAAAATGGTGAAGCTTTTGCGGCAACCATTGACCTATTTAAAGCACGTTACAAAGATCAGAAGATCGACAAAATTGTCGGTACTGAAGCACGCGGTTTTATCTTTGGCGCACCATTAGCTGCCGCATTAGGCGCTGGTTTTGTTCCTGTACGTAAACCTAATAAATTACCGCGTGAAACGATACAAGAAAGTTACGAACTAGAATACGGTGATGATAC
This sequence comes from Psychromonas sp. B3M02, assembly GCF_003318165.1. GTDB lineage: Bacteria > Pseudomonadota > Gammaproteobacteria > Enterobacterales > Psychromonadaceae > Psychromonas. The sequence goes on along the minus strand of NZ_QOCB01000049.1, from coordinate 42,536 downwards.
GTTGCAACTTCATAAAGATGCCATCAAACCGGGTGAAAAAGTGCTATTAATGGATGATCTATTAGCAACAGGCGGTACGGCTGAAGCATCAGTTAAGTTAATTAAACGTCTTGGCGGTGAAGTAATAGAAGCTGCTTTCGTTATTGAACTACCTGACTTAAAAGGTGGCGACAAACTAGCTGCTTTATCTGTACCTGTTTTTTCTTTGATTGAATACGCAGGCGAATAATCAGTGAGCTATCAAGTTCTAGCAAGAAAATGGCGACCACAAACCTTTAAAGAAGTGATTGGCCAACCGCACGTATTAACCGCATTAGAAAATGGGTTAACACAAGATCGTGTGCACCATGCTTATCTTTTTAGTGGCACACGTGGTGTGGGCAAAACCACCATCGCGCGCATTCTGGCAAAAAGTTTAAACTGTGAAACCGGTGTAACGGCTACACCTTGCGGTGTCTGTGCTAATTGCCAAGATATCGATCAAGGGCGATTCGTTGACTTGCTAGAAATTGATGCAGCTTCTCGTACCAAAGTAGATGATACTCGCGAACTATTGGACAACGTGCAATATAAACCAGCGCAAGGGCGCTATAAGGTTTATTTAATCGATGAAGTACACATGCTGTCTAAGCACAGTTTTAACGCACTGTTAAAAACCTTAGAAGAGCCACCAGAGTATGTGAAATTTCTACTAGCGACTACAGATCCTCAGAAACTACCTATCACGGTTTTATCACGTTGTTTACAATTTCACTTAAAAGCAATTTTACCTGAACAGATAGAACAGCAATTGTCGGCCATTTTAACTCATGAGCAAGCTACCTTTGAACAGCCTGCTTTGCGTGTTATCGCCAAAGCTGCTGATGGTAGTATGCGAGATGCGTTAAGTTTAACGGATCAAGCATTAGCATTTGGAGCAGGGCATCTAGAATATACTGCTGTACTGAAAATGCTCGGGACAATAGATCAGTCACATTTGCATTACTTATTGCATTATATTGCCTCGGGTAATAGCCCAAAAGTATTTGAAAAAATCCAAGAGTTTGTCCGTTTAGGGGCTGACTTCTCAGCTTTACACCAAGAACTGGCTAGTTTGTGCCATCAAATAGCGTTAATGCAGTTACAGCTCAATGCCAACGTGACTGAAAAAAGCACCGTACAATTGTTAGCTGAACGTTTAACGCCTGAAGAAGTGCAACTATTTTATCAGATTGCAGTACAAGGCTTTAAAGATTATGCCTATGCGCCGAATGGTAAAATAGCCTTAGAAATGACTGTTATGCGTTTATTGGCGTTTAAACCAGCTAATTATGTTGATGTTGATGAGTCAATGATGACGAAAGCTGAACAGGTGGAGCCAATAACAGCAGATCCGATTGTTGCGCAACAACCAGTGCTTCCGACACCCACTTCGCAAGCAGACGCATCGACTGCAAACACCGCTGAAAGGGTGAGTACAGCCCCTGTTAGTCAAGCATCTGTGCAGCAGGAGGTGTCTGTTGAACCGCAGCAACAGGCAGTTGTTCAGCCAGCGTCACAAGCAACGCATGATGTGAGTCAGGCCGAACCACAAACTGAACTATCGCCAGCACAACTTGCTGTGACTGAGCAATCTGCTCACGCTCAGCCTGAAACGGCTAACTTTGATTTAGCGGCAACCAACAACTCTCGTAACATGTTACGTAGCCACCGATTAAAGCGAGAAGCACTAAAAAAGACTGAAGCGGCAGCTGAACAACCTGCTACACGATCACAGGATCAGTTTGTCGCGTCAGAAAGTGCGTCTGTTACACCAAAAGCTAACCCAACACCTGCTCCAGTAGAAAGAGCGGTTGAACCTCAAGCGGTCGGAGTAGAACAGAATAGAGATGTGCGAGGCCATTCAAATCAACAGGAGTTACCTCCTTTAGATTCGTATCACGAGCAACCAAGTCAACAGGCTTATGAACAATATCAGCCAAGCGACCAAGATTATTTTGCTGACTATCAAGTTGATAATTATCAACCACAAATTGAGCCACCGGTTGCACATTCAGAGTCGGCAATAACACGACAAGCTCAGACGTCAGGCGTTCCTGAGCAGCAAGTTACGACACCACCAGAGTTAACCGAAAAACAAGTTGAAACGACTGTGAAACCGGTTAGCGCAGACGACATTTCAGGATTGAGCTCAACTCATCACACAGGAACGGGTGTTACATTCGTTAACGACCCCAATATGGCCGTTGCTGAGATTGATGTCGCTAGTTATGTTGAAAATAAAATGACTGATCCCTGGTTTTTAGATATCAAAGCGATGAAACTGGTGGGTTTTGAAAAATTACTAGCAAAAAGCTGTGTCATGCAAACGCAAGAGCAACAGATTCGTTTATCACTAGAAAGTGCACAAAAGCATTTACTTGCTAACCAGAGTTTATGCGAAGACTTAAAAGCTAAGTTACGACAGTACTATGGATCACAATATACTGTGAGTATTGAACAAGGTGAAGTCGATGGTCTGCATACACCAGTGCAATTAGAAAAAATGGTATTCGCTCAATACCTAGACAAGGCAAAAACGTCGATTAAAAATGACCCAATAATACAGGCTTTGGTAGGAGATTATTCTGCAAAGGTCTATGAAAATAGTGTCGTGCCGTTATAATCGGCATGGTAAACCTTCACTAATTATAAAGAGAGAAAATATGTTTAATAAAGGCGGTATGGGCGACTTAATGAAGAAAGCCCAAGAGATGCAAGAAAACATGCAAAAAGCACAAGCTGAAATCGCAAACACAGAAGTAGTAGGCGAATCAGGTGCAGGCCTAGTTAAAATTACCTTATTAGGTAACCACAACGTACGTAAAGTTGAGATTGACCCAAGCCTACTTGAAGACGACAAAGAGATGCTTGAAGATCTGGTTGCAGCTGCAATGAATGATGCTGTTCGCCGTGTAGAAGAAGTTAATAAAAGCAAAATGAGCGGGTTAACTGGCGGTATGGATCTACCACCGGGCTTCAAAATGCCTTTCTAGGTTTAACCACCTAACACCTCTAAAAAGCTTGGTTCTATTTGTAAAATATACAAATCACCAAGCTTTTTTGCTTTTAAAAGCAAAGAACCCACGGTTCTTTTTCAGCCAGCTTAGTTATCTCACTTCAATTAAACGAAACATCTTTTAAGGGGCGCTGGGTGAGTTAGCCGACAGGCTAGTGTCACGAGCGGCAGAGCTCTGCGATTCCTTTTTTCAGCCTGCATGTTTTTGTTTTTGTGTTTAATCTTTTGAGTCGTTTTTAGTTGCCTTACTGATTGTGGATGACAATGGTATTCAGTGAACCTCATACTTGCTTGAACCTTGAACCTTGAACCTTGAACCTTGAACCTTGAACCTTGAACCTTGAACCTTGAACCTTGAACCTTCAAAGCCACTCCTCCAACTGTCGTGACCTTACCCATTCTCAACACATCTGTCTCAAACCTCAGCTTTATCTAACAATAGCCTTTTAAATATCATGTAATTTAGGTAACTTATTATATGTCATCATTCATTTAACAAACGAAAAGGGTCCGCGCTATGTTAAAAGTCTGCTTAATGTTACTCATCGCATCATTGTCATTTTCTGTGCAAGCACGACAAGGTGAGTTTGTAAGGTGTTTAGATGGCTTAGCAAGCTTGGGGGATATTCGTAGTCATGTTGATGTTGTGTGCGGAAAACCTCTGCAAATTTATAAAAGTAAAACTAATGACGGAACAAAAATTCAACAAGCCGTCTATAAAATAAAGGGAAAGCTTTACACTTTGACCTATTTAGCGGGTAAGCTCACTAAAATAGAGTTTGCATAAACAATGCGTTAGCAGAATTTAAAAACGCATTTTCAGTATTAAAGCCATTCAGTGATATATCTACCAATGGCTAACTGATGCTATACACTGACCTTTTCGAACCTCTTTATTACAGATAGACACTTATATGCTCATTTCATCATCATTAGAAGCCACTTTATTAACGTTAACAGAAGCAAAAACAATCAATGAGCTAGAACCAATTCAAGCTGTGTGGGGCGGTTATGGCGAACTATTTAGAGTGAGTCTACAAGGCGGTAAAACAAACTCCGCCGTAGTAAAGCAGGTTAATACACCGCAACCTAGCTCACACCCCAAAGGCTGGAATACAACCCTGTCCCATCAGCGAAAGCTGTACTCTTATCAAGTAGAGGTAAATTGGTATCAATCCTACGCTCATCTTCATAATCAGCATTGTTATGTGCCGCGTTGTATTGCTTCACAACACGATCAACAACTCAATGTATTAGTACTAGAAGATCTCGCAGAAGTAGGCTATCCCGTTGTTAAAGCAACCGCAACCTTAGAAGAAGCCAAAACCTGTATCAAATGGCTAGCGAATTTTCACGCCTTACACTTACAAAGCAATACAGAGAAAACATACAGTGGCCTGTGGGAAACAGGTACTTATTGGCACCTTGCTACACGCCCTGATGAGTTAAAAGCGTTGCAAGACCTCCCACTTAAAGCGGCAGCAGCCCAAATCGATAAAATCCTTAGCGATTCACCATTTCAAACATTAGTACATGGTGATGCTAAACTGGCTAACTTTTGCTTTTCTGAGGATACCCAGCATGTCGCTGCCGTTGATTTTCAATATGTGGGTAAAGGGTGTGGTATGAAAGATTTAATTTTATTTATCAGCAGTGCAATTCCTCCAGAGAACTGTTCTGCATTACAAAACACCTTAATCGATTATTATTTTGATTGTTTAAAAGCTGCGGTGATTTCAACACAACCACAAATCGACTCAATGCAACTAGAGCAAGCATGGCGACCTTTATATGCAATTGCGTGGGCGGACTTTCAACGTTTTGTAAAAGGCTGGTCACCAGTGCATTGGAAAATAAATGACTATACGGAACAACTCACTGCACAAGCACTTCAATCCTTATCTCAATTCCCAGTAGATGGAGGTGAACATGCAATTAACAACTGATGAACTCAATAAATTAAGTCAACTGGCATTACAAGCGGCTAAAATATCAGGCGAATACATTCGAGGTTTTGATAGGTCCCAGCTTGAAACTCACTATAAAGCCGCAGGTAATAGCCAAAGTGCTCAAGTAGTCACAGAAGTTGATTTTGCCTGTCAGAAAATCATTCTAGATATTTTACAAGAGAGTGTTGAACAATATGATTTAGCGGTACTTAGTGAAGAAAACTGCAGTGAAGCGCGCGCCCATCTTCACCCTCGTTTATACAAAGACTACTTCTGGTGTATCGACCCATTAGATGGCACCTTACCTTTTATTGAAAGTGGCAAGGGGTACGCAGTATCCATTGCGTTGGTGAGTCAAAGGGGTCAACCTATTGTAGGAGTCATCCACCATCCACCGAGTAACACAAGCTTCCATACACATATCGGTAAAGATGGCATAACACGTGGTTATAAAAACGGACTCGCACTACCACCAAAGCCCTACGATATAGAACTTTCAAAAACGTCTAAACAAACCTTCACTTTTTATAGTGATAGAAGCTTTAAGGCACATGCTCAATATCAGTCGATAGTGAATCAACTAAGAAAATTAGCCGAGGAGTTAGGTTACCAACACGTTGAAATACAAGAATCCCATGGCGCGGTCATCAATGCGTTATCTGTGATCGAAACAAACAGCGACAATGCCGCTTGTTATATCAAACTCCCGAAAGCACAAATAGGCGGAGGCAGTTTATGGGATTTCAGTGCCACCGCCTGTTTCGCAAAAGCGACCAACACATGGGTAAGTGACATAAACGGAGCGCCATTAGATCTCAACCGACAAGACTCCAATTACATGAATCACAAAGGCGTACTTTATGTGTCTGACCAATCATTGGCGAAATGTATTATTCAGGTATGCAGTGAACTTAATTCGAAGGACTAGTTTTTCGAGACACGTAGAAGCGATGCTGGCTTGCTATGTCAGTACCAATTAAAAAATACCAAGTATGGATGCATTTAATTAGCCTCTTTTCCCTACATCTCGCTCCTCACACTTAAAATTTCCTAAAAATACTGTATAACAGTGCTTTTCTGCCAATGTTGTTTTGTCTATTTAGGAGTTGTTGTGGAAATTACGTTATTGTTGTTGCAGCAACTGAGTGTTTATTTGGTGATTATTTATCTACTAAGTAAAACACCGCTTTTTATGCCTCTTATATTTGTTTCTGGTCGTAACTCTCATCGCATTGCGTGTTATGTGTTGTTCAGTTCATTTTGTATTTTAGGGACTTACTTTAGTTTATCTATTGAAAATGCCTTGGCTAATACCCGTGCGATTGGTGCGGTGATGGGCGGTTTATTGGGGGGGCCGGTTGTAGGATTAGCCGTTGGTTTGACCGGTGGTTTACATCGTTATTCAATGGGAGGATTTACTGATTTAGCTTGTACTATTTCTACAACGTCGGAAGGGTTGATTGGCGGGCTGTTACATCTTTACTATTTACGCAAAGGGCAAATAGAGAAAATTTTTAAACCCATGAAGGCCCTCATCATCACCTTAGTTGCTGAAGTGATACAAATGGCAATTATCTTGGTTGTCGCTAAGCCTTTTGATCAAGCCTGGTTGCTGGTGCAATCTATTGCCTTGCCTATGATCATCGCTAATTCATTGGGAGCGGCACTGTTCATGAGTATTATCCAAGATAAGAAAGCGATTTTTGAGAAGAATTACAATGCTTTTTCTAATAAAGCCTTACGTATTGCGCAGCGTGCTGTTGGGGTGTTTCGTCATGGTTTTGATGCACAAAGTTGTCAAAAAATTGCGGGTATTATTCATGAAGAAACCGGCGTTGGGGCCGTTTCAATTACCGATAGAGAGAAGATTTTAGCGTTTATTGGCATTGGTGATGATCACCATGTTTGCGGCCGTATGATCTCTTCTGATTATACATTAAAAGCGATTGAAAGCGGTGAAATGACCTATGCTGATGGTTACGCAACGGCTTATCAATGTTCAATTCATGAAGGTTGCAAATTAGGTTCTGTACTGGTTGTGCCTTTGTTACAAGCTGATGGTCAAGTGTTTGGAACGGTTAAGTTATATGAGCCGAAACAAAAGTTGTTTTCTACTCTGAACCGAAGTTTAGGCGAAGGTTTGGCTAAGCTGATATCAAATCAAATTTTATTAGGCCGTTACATTCAGCAAAAAAACTTATTGAATCAATCTGAAATTCGTTTGTTACAAGCACAGGTCAATCCACACTTTTTATTTAACACCTTAAATACGATCAGTGCGGTGACTAGAAAAGATCCGAAGAAAGCACGCGAACTTATTCAGCATTTATCGCAATTTTTTAGAAGTAACTTAAAGCAAGACATTGAGCAAGTGACCGTGAAAGAAGAGTTAGCACATGTACATGCTTATTTAGAAATTGAGTTAGCGCGCTTTGCTGACAGATTAAGTGTCACTGAGAATATTGCTGACGAATTGTTATCACTTAAAGTGCCTACTTTTACACTCCAGCCGTTAATTGAAAATGCTATTAAGCACGGTACATCGACCTTGATTGGTAAAGGTAAGTTGGAAATTAATGGCTATCTGCTAGAAAAAGGGAAGGATACCTTGGTGGTATTAGAGGTCATTGATAATGCTGGACAGTATCAAGAACCTAGTAATGCAAGAGGTTTGGGATTACAGATTGTTGATAAGCGTATAAAAAATCAATACGGGCAACATTATGGTTTGACCATGACCTGTGAAACCGACATTTATACTAAAGCAACTATTCTTGTTCCACTGCAAAAACAATAGGAAGTACCATGTTAAAAGCGATTGTAATTGATGATGAACTGTATGCTCGTGAAGAGTTAAATGAATTATTAGTCGAAACGAATCAAGTACAAGTGATAGAGCAGTGTAGTAATGCTATTGAAGGGTTAAAAGCGATTAACAGTTTAAAACCTGATGTGGTGTTTCTGGATATTCATATGCCGCAAATTACTGGGTTAGATCTGTTAAGTATGCTTGATCCCGATACCATGCCTAAGGTGGTGTTTGTGACAGCCTATGATGAATATGCGGTTAAAGCTTTTGAAGATAATGCCTTTGATTATTTATTAAAGCCCGTTGAAAGTGAGCGATTATTAAAGACCTTAAAACGTATTAATGCAGAAAGAACAGAACTACCCAATTATGGACCAATCACCACTAATAAATTAGAGTTAATTCCTTGCTCAGGTTTTAATCGCATTTTGTTATTAGCACCGGATGAGATAGAAATTGCAATGTCTGAGCAGACAGGGGTGCATCTATTAACGGATAAAGATAAGTTCACGGCGAGTTTATCTTTGAAGGTATTAGAAGAGAAAACTGATTTAATTCGTTGCCATCGTCAGCATTTGATTAATCCTAGCTGTATTCGTGAAATCAAGCTATTAGATAATGGCTCTGCGGATATTATGACGAAGTCCAATCATCATGCTCCAGTGAGTCGTCGTTATTTAAAGGTGATTAAGGACCGCTTTGGTTTACTGTGAGCTAGATCAAATAGGTAAACGAAATGCTGAAGATGAAAACACGATGAGGATAAAAGTTAGCCCACCATTAACTACTTGTTAAAACCGCTTAACATTCATAACAACCGTTTAAATGCGTATTTTGCCACTCAATTAATCAACTAATGCTATTTATAGGCAATGGATTAAAGTGCGAGCATCAAATTAATTCATTTAAAAGGACGACACCATGATTTGGTTTTTATTTTGTTTAGCATTATTAATTGGCGGTTATTTTATTTACGGTACTTTTGTTGAAAAAGTCTTCGGTATTAAAAAACAACGTCAAACTCCTGCTTACGAAAAACAAGATGGCGTGGACTATGTAGCCATGTCAACACCTAAGGTTTACCTTGTACAACTGCTGAACATTGCAGGTGTGGGGCCAATCTTCGGTCCAATCATGGGGGCGTTATATGGTCCTGCTGCAATGTTATGGATTGTTTTAGGTTGTATTTTTGCTGGTGGTGTACACGATTATTTCTCTGGTATGTTATCGGTACGTAACGGTGGGGCATCTGTACCTTCTATTACAGGTAAGTACTTAGGCAATAACGCCAAACACTTTATGAATGTGTTTGCGCTGGTATTATTACTGTTAGTGGGGGTGGTATTTGTATCTGCTCCAGCTGGGATGATCACTAACCTAGTCAATGAACAAACGGATATGACGGTATCGCTAATGTCGATGGTGGCGATTATCTTTGCTTATTATGTGGTGGCGACAATAGTGCCTGTTGATAAGATTATTGGTCGTTTCTATCCGTTCTTTGGTGCGTTACTTATTTTTATGTCGGTTGGTTTAATTGTGGCAGTGGTGGTGTCAAATGATCATACTTTATTAGGTGATTATGAAATGGGCCAGATGTTTACTAATATGAATCCTAACGATCTTCCTCTTTGGCCTGCTCTATTCATCACTATTGCTTGTGGTGCTATCTCTGGTTTCCACGCGACACAATCTCCTTTAATGGCTCGTTGTATTGAAAATGAAGAAAATGGCCGTTTTGTATTTTATGGTGCGATGATTGGTGAAGGTGTGATTGCCTTAATCTGGTGTGCATTAGCGTTATCTTTCTTTGGCTCTGTTGAAGCGTTATCTGACGTAGTTGCAACAGGTGGTCCGGGTGCTGTGGTATACGGTGCATCATTTGGTTTATTAGGTGTGTTTGGTGGTATCTTAGCTTTCTTAGGTGTGGTTATTTTACCTATTACATCTGGTGATACTGCATTCCGTTCAAGTCGTTTGATTCTGTCTGAGTACTTCAATATGGATCAAAAAACGATACGTAACCGTCTGTTAATGGCATTACCTTTGTTTGTTCTTGGTGGTATTTTAACGCAAGTTGATTTCGGTATTATCTGGCGTTACTTTGGTTTTGCTAATCAAACAACGGCAGTAATGATGTTATGGACTGCAACGGCTTACTTAGTGCGTCATAATAAATTCCACTGGATTTCAACAGTACCAGCTATGTTTATGACAGCGGTGGTGATTACATTCATTCTAAATAATTCAAACCTTGGTTTTGGGTTATCAATGCAAATCTCAACTATCGTTGGTATCTTATCAACCGTAGCAATCACTGTGTACGTGTTAACTAAATCAAAACGCGCGCTGTTTGTGAATGAAGAAGGGAATGCCATTGATGATGACGGTGTAGAAATCGCACCGCAAAAAAGCTAAATACAACAATATAGGTTGTTATAGTTAAAACATTAAAAAGCCCATCTACCGATGGGCTTTTTGGTTCTGGGGAGAAAAGTGTGGTTGTTTAGGGTAAACACCCGTAAAAGATGTGTCGTAATTTACAAATAGTTAGCAATAATTGAAGATAAAAATGTTTCGTGATTAATAAAAACAACAAACACAAAGTAAGTAGCGGTAGCTATTAGACGAAGTCTGATTTCTGGGGCGCATGCTTTAGCCTGCAGAATGTGAGGCATCGCATATGACGTTTCGCTTGAATGAGTAAAAATTTAATTCAAGATATCCGACACTAAAACACTAAAACACTAAA
>NZ_QOCB01000049.1:28603-31669 GCF_003318165.1 Psychromonas sp. B3M02 | reverse complement strand
AAAACACTAAAACACTAAAAACTGCAGGCTGAAGCCAGCGCCCCTTAGAAGATGTTTCGTTTAATTGAGTGAGTTAACTAAGTTGCTTAAAAAGGGAGCGTAGGTTTCTTTTGTTATTGATTGGCGTAAACACAAGTTAGTAACGGTAACGATTAGACGGAGTCTGATTTCTGGGGCGCATGCTTTAGCCTGCCAGTATGCGGGTCACCGCATATGTTATTTGGTTAATTAAACCCTTTTCCATCCATAAACAAAAAGGCCAATCTATTGCTAGATTGGCCTTTGAATGTGTTGCGTGAGCAGGGTACTTAGACGTTGAATTACTCTTCGTCGTAATCGTAGTCGAATTCTGCGTCGTCAGCTTCTAGTGCGCGGGCACGTGCTTCTTCTCTTTTTGCTAAGAATGCAGCATTTGCGGCTTCTTTGGCTGCAGCTGCTTTTTCAGCTTGTGCGTTACGCTCTGCACGGCGTTCTGATTTACGTGCATTGGCTTCTTTTTGTTTTGTTAAAAAGCCTTCTAATTCTTTTTCAGCCCATTCAATGGCTAACGCTTCAGTGGCAAAACCATCTTGTTGCTTTGATACATTGCTTCTACGAGCACTAACACGACGGGTGATTTCTGCACTCCAGGTATTAGCGTCCTGTTTGATTTGGTAATCGAACTTTTTTTGTTGGGTCATGAGCTATTCCTAGTTTAGACGTTGTTTATTTTAGGCGCGCGATAGTAACACAGTTTGGTTACAATCTTCACCGCTTATTTGTTGTTAATTTTAGCCCATTGAAATCCATCGTTGCTTTTAATCACTGATGGTTTTTTCTCTGCTTTTGGAGCGGGCGTTTGTTGTTTTTTATCCTGGGTTGCTAAGATACTGCGGATCAGTTTAGTGGTTTCAGGATGTTTGCTGCAGAAAGTTTTTAAATACATGATTTCAACACGGCTTCTCGCCCACGGTGTTTGACGTAAAAATTTTAAGCATGACTTTTGCGTGGGGTTGTTTAAAAAGCACTTGATGCCTAATTTATCCCCCATCTCTTTCCATGTATATTTGGTTTGTAGGTCGGTTAGGATTTGAGCCAGCTTAACGCCGTGCAATGGGTCATTTGTTTGCATGTTTAATTGTCTTTTCTGAATCTGAATAATTTACTGTGTCAGCTTACAGCAAGTGAGAATTAATGCTTAATTAAATGTCAATAATCACACTTTTTATATTGAATTAGTTCACTTATCTCCATTGAAAACATATCATGAGGCTGATTTTGATATTAAGAGGTTGAGATGGCTTACATTCCAAGTAATTATAAAAGTTTAGAAAGCGATTATCGTGATAAAGCGTTAAAGCTGTTTCCTTGGGTATGCGGGAAGTGCGCCCGTGAATTCCCTTATTCAAACTTGAAAGAGTTGACGGTTCATCACATGGACCACGACCACAGTAATAACCCTGCTGATGGTAGTAACTGGGAATTATTGTGTATTTATTGTCATGACCATGAGCATGATAAATATACTCAAGCAGACTTATATGGCAGTCATGTTGAAGCGGGTGATGATAACGTTGCCACTGCAACATACAATCCTTTTGCTGATTTACTTTCTAAAATGAAGAAATAGCTTAAAATGTGATCTAGTGCATGCTTTGTGATAAGTAAAAAAAGCTATGTACTAGCTCATTTAGTTTTCTTTATATTGACCTATCACATTGATTTATCAGTTTTTATTTCATTACATTTTGTAATGATATCTAGCCTATCTTGCACTTGACAACAAATTTACTCCTTAATGCTGGTTGTTAAATATTCATTATTTGTTTGTTTATTGTTAATAAATTGTATGTTTATGAGTCTTTCAAATAACTAACCCCATATATATCAGTGCTTTCAGTTAATTTATCCTTATTTAACATTTTACTTTTTAGCTTGTAATGTTTAGTTTATTGGCCTGTAAGAATTGGTCAGTTTTTGACTGGTTCAAGGATATTTATTTTCAGTAAGGAAAGTTGTATGCAGGAATTAGTGGATTTTTTAAATGGTCTGATATGGAGTCCAGCACTTATTTATTTGTGTTTGGCAGCGGGACTTTTTTATTCGCTTCAAACTAAGTTTGTCCAAGTTCGTTTATTCAAAGAGATGTACACCTTGTTACTGTCGGGTAAAAACTCGAAACAAGGTATCTCATCATTCCAAGCGTTATCTGTTTCATTATCTGGTCGTGTAGGTACGGGTAACATTGCTGGTGTTGCTGCCGCAATCGGTTTTGGTGGCCCTGGTGCTGTTTTTTGGATGTGGGTAGTTGCCTTTTTAGGTGCGGCAACCGCTTACGTTGAATCAACATTAGCGCAAGTTTACAAAGAAGTAGACGGTGGCCAATATCGTGGTGGTCCTGCTTATTACTTAGAAAAAGTAACAGGCCAACGTTGGTACGCTATTCTTTTTGCTGTGGCAACTATCGCTGCTTGTGGTCTTTTATTACCTGGTATTCAATCAAACAGTATTGGTAACGGTATTGAGTTAGCGTTCGGTTCAGGTGCATTTATTGAAACTGGCATGGGTGTATTCAGCCAAGCTAAAATAATGACCGGTATGCTAATTGTGCTAATGCTTGGTTTCATCATCTTTGGTGGTGTTAAGCGTATTGCTAACTTTACACAAGTTGTTGTGCCATTTATGGCGTTTGCTTATGTCTTAATTGTAGTGGTGATCATTGGTTTACATATTACTGAATTACCTTCTATCTTCATGATGATTGTAGGTGATGCATTTAGCCCAATGGCAGGTGTTGGTGCGGCAATTGGTTGGGGTGTTAAACGTGGTGTTTATTCAAACGAAGCGGGTCAAGGTACAGGGCCTCATGCCGCAGCTGCTGCAGAAGTTGAACATCCTGCGCAACAAGGTTTAGTACAAGCATTCTCTGTTTACATTGATACATTGTTAGTGTGTTCTGCGACTGCATTTGTTATCTTAATTACTGGTGCTTATAACGTTCACGGTGTTGGTGAAGCGTACTTAGTACAAAATGTAGGTGCTGAAATTGCAGCTAATGGTCCTGGTTTCACGCAATTAGCCGTTGAT
>NZ_QOCB01000049.1:0-28362 GCF_003318165.1 Psychromonas sp. B3M02 | reverse complement strand
TTAGCCGTTGATAAAGTATTACCTGGTATTGGTAAACCATTCATCGCATTAGCCTTGTTCTTCTTCTCGTTCACGACTATTTTAGCTTATTACTACATTGCTGAAACTAACGTAGCTTACTTACGTCGTACGCTTAAATTACCTGATTTCACTTTCCTATTAAAAATCGTGCTTATCGCTGCTGCTTTCTACGGTACAGTGAAAACTGCTAACCTAGCATGGGGTTTAGGCGATGTGGGTGTTGGCTTAATGGCTTGGTTAAACATTGTGGGTATTTTACTTATCTTCTTTATGGGTAAACCCGCTATCAAGGCATTAAAAGATTATGAGCAGCAACGTAAAACAAAACCAGAGTCTTACTCTTTTGATCCGGTTAAATTAGGTATCAAGAAAGCGACATTCTGGGAAAATAGATTAGAAAAAGAGAAAGCTAAAAAATAAACATTAGTTCAATGAACTGATTGAGTTAAGTTGTTATTTTTCTATAAACGCCATTTAGTTTTATCACTAAATGGCGTTTTTTGTTTTATCGTAACTGCATTTGCAGTTATATTGTGAAGTATAGATTCAACGTTAATTAAGGTAGCTAAAAATGGATAACGCACAACAAGTAGAATTAGAAGCAGCGGCATTTCGTCGTTTATTAAAGCATTTAGATAGCCGTAAAGATGTGCAAAATATTGAGTTAATGAACACTGCTGACTTTTGCCGTAACTGTTTATCAAAATGGATGTTAGCTGAAGCTCAAGAGCGTAATATTGAGATGACAGACGAGCAAGCCCGTGAACATATCTACGGTATGCCATACAGCGAATGGAAGGCGAATCATCAGTTACCAGCGACACCGGAACAGATGGCGAAGTTTGAAGCGTTAAAAGCGAAAAAGTAGTTTAAATTAGATGGTGAAGTACTTTTGGGACTAATACTAGTATGCGATAACTCGCATACTGGCAGATCAAAGAATGCGCCTCTAATATTAAGCTTTGCTTAATAGCTGCCGCAATTAACTCTTGTTTACTTATTTATCTCGAAGAATTTTATGATTTTTTGAATGGAGTGCTTAGTTCGCTTTGCTCATTGTGGCTAATACTCATATGCGATGACTCGCATACTGGCAGGCTAAAGCCAGCGCCCCTGAAATCGACTTCGTCTAATCGCTGTCGCTACGAATCGGTATTTATTATCAATAATAAACTAAGAGATCTGCGTTTTTTAGCCTGCAGTTTTTGTATTTAATTTTTTGAATGGGATGCTTAGTTCGTTTTTCTCATTGCGGCTAATACTAGTATGCGATAACTCGCATACTGGCTGGCTAAAGCATTCGCCTCTAATATTAAGCTTTGCTTAATCGCTGTCGCTACTAATTTTTTACTCTCTATCTAATATCAATTGCCACATGGCTTCGTAGTTGAGCATGTTAAGGTGCTTTTTGGTACTTTGGTGCTTTATTTTGTCTTGATCGTTGTTATAAGGGCCGGTAGCGCATAACTCACAGTAGGCTTCATCTTTATATAACGATTCATTCAATTGTGATTTGATGGCATGCGCGGAGTTGTCACTCCATACGTAGGTAATGCCTTTGGTGTCTTTAACATGTTTATCGCGGTCGACATTTCGTACTTTGTAACCGGGGAAAGCATCAATATTAAAATCGTGCCAGCCTAGGTAATCAATATCAGTGTTTCTGTGTAACGCATTCTCAATGTTCCACTCTTTATAAGGCTTCACATCTTTTGAGGTGATGTAACACAAGCGCGCGCCATTTGGATCTAAAAAGTGCTCAAATGAGTTAACTAAAAAGTGACGCAATAGCTGACGGTTTAGCGTATTGATATGTACTTCTTTGCACTTTTCTTGAAACTCTTGATGTGATTTAAAGGCTGGGATCAGCGGGAACTGAAAGATCACTAAATCAAAACTATGCTTTTCTAATGTTGACCAAGCATTAGGATCGGTGACGTCGAACTCACATAAGACAGGACATTGCTGATCTAATAATGTTTGGTAATCATTGTGTGCATATTTGCCTAATAACACGTCACTCGTATCTAATACGGTTGCGGTTAAACTTGCTGGCTGGTGGTGAGTTAATAAAGAAGCAGAAAAAGACAGATCGCCGTCTCCAACTGTTAATACTCGCCATGTTTTATCAATGATCATTATCTGTTCCTGTATTAAAAATCGCGCGCAGTATAGCAAAGAGGAGGGGAATGTTGTGTTATTTTTACGAAGAAAAAGAGCCTAAAACTTATTAGGCTCAATAGGAAAGGCGAAGTTAACTATCTGATGAGGTTAATAATGCATCGAAAGCTTCATTGCCTTGTAAGTTTTCAAAATCGTCTTCATCTGCCGCTAATTCTCTTAATGCAGAACGACCTTCAATGGCTTTCTCTAAATCGCTAATTGCTTGATCTTCTACCCCTAAACAGGCATAAGCACAGGCGCGTTGGTAGAAAGCATCTTGATTGGTATCGTCCATGTCTAATACGCGGTTACAAATACTCAATGCCCAGTGGAACTCTTTTAATTCCATTGCAGCATCGGCTTTAGAGGTTAATGCTTCTAAGTCACCTGGTCGGATTTTTAAGATAGCATCATAGGCAGCCATTTTTTGCTCTGGCGTTTGACCTTTTTGCGCACGTAACCAAAGGTTATGAATTTCGTTAATCTTTTCGATTTCAATATGGTTATCGGCAATACGTAAGGTTTTTCTTCGTAAATCTTTTTCTAAGGTTTTAAATTTCTCTTCATAGGATTGTGCAATCATTTTAATTTCAGCATTGGCTTTTTTGGTGGTGTTCACACGAATTTCATGCAATGACTTCCAACCAAATAGGGCAACTAATGACGCTACGCCGGCAATCACGTAGAAGAAGAAGTTCACGGTTTGCTCTGCGTAACTTAATGATTTGTCTGCAACGTCTAATTCACGATCAGTGATTTGCACAGTAAGGCTGCGCTCTAGATCTTGTAGATCGTGGCGTAAAACTTTTAGCTCATCTAAGACATAACGCTCAACTAAGGCTTTTTCAGCGAAGATTGGTGTGTTTGATTGCGCTTCTCTCGCCGCTAATGCCGATTCAACCGCAGCTTCTAATTTTTGCACATGTTCAACTGCCGTAGCAGATTGCTCTGTTACAGGCTGTGTAGTTTCTTCTTCTGCCCATAACAGAGATGAAATGATGCTGAAAAATGCAAATAGTATAACTTTAATTGGCATAAACCGGTGTCCTTTGACGCGCTAAAAATTGAACGTGAAAGTATGAACTAAGCGCACAGTATTACAATACCAAAGCTAACATTTCTGCTTGATATTGCAATTAATTACAGGTTGAATAGTGGGCTTATTCCATCCATGAGAAATAATTATGCAAGAGCCTGAAAGTCATCAAGAAAAATGGTTGTCTGGTTTCATGAAAGAAACCTTTAAAGAGCAAAAAAGAACCCGTCGTTGGGGAATCTTTTTTAAACTATTAACGTTTACCTACCTGTTTGTAGGTTTATTTCTATTTATGAGTACAGGGTTGTTAGATAAAAATACTTCGACACAGGAAGAGCATACTGCAATGGTGGTGGTAAATGGTGTGATTGCCGCTAATGAAGAAGCCAATGCCAACAGTATTGTGAGTTCGTTAAGAGCCGCGTTTAAAGATGAGCATGCAAAAGCGGTGATGATGGTGATTAATAGCCCGGGCGGGAGTCCTGTGCAAGCGGGTTATGTGAATGATGAAATTAAACGTTTACGTGGTTTATACCCTGAGAAAAAACTGTATGCAGTGATTGCAGAGTTAGGTGCATCGGGTGGATATTACATGGCGGTGGCTGCTGATGAAATCTATGCCGATAAAGCTAGTTTAGTTGGGTCGATTGGTGTTACCGCTTCAGGGTTTGGTTTTGTTGATTTAATGAAGAAAGTAGGAGTGGAGCGTCGTCATTATACTTCAGGCGAGCATAAAGCTTTCTTGGATCCGTTTTCTCCAGCTAAAGAGGAAGAGGGCGAGTTTTGGCAAGGTGTGTTGGACAGTACGCATCAGCAATTTATTAAAGTGGTTGAAGAAGGCCGCGGTGACAGACTAGTTAAAGATAATAAAGACCTTTATTCTGGGTTGATCTGGAATGGTGAGCAAGCCTTAGCAATGGGGCTAATTGATGGTTTAGGTAGCCCTGGTTATGTAGCAAGAGAAGTGATTCAAGCGGAAGAAATTGTAGATTATTCAATTAAACCGTCACCACTAGAAAACTTCACCGAGCAATTAGGTTTATCGATCGGAGAGGGCGTCGCTACATTATTAAATAGCTCAAATGCGTCAATGGAATTGAGATAACACTGGCTATTTTGAGCTAGTATCTTCTTACATTGATAACGCCTCTGATATAAGAGGCGCTTTTGTTGGTGGGGCGAGTTAGCCGACAGGCTAGTGTTACGAGCGGAAGAGCTCTGCGATTCCTTTTTTAGCAACTTAGTCAACTGAAACTCAATTAAACGAAACATCTTTTGAACTTGGGGCGCATGCTTCAGCTTGCAGATTTTTTTGTGTTGAGTGTTAAGTCTCTTGAATTAGATTTTTGATCATTCAAACGAATATTAATATGCGATGACTCGCATACTGCAGGCTAAAGCCAGCGCCCCAGAAATCAGACTTCGTCTGATGGCTGCCGCTACTAATTTGTGTTTATTATCAATTATAAACTAAGAGAGCTGCGTTTCCTTTTTTAGTTTGCTTTGCTCATCATGGCTAATACTATTATGCGATGACCCGTATACTGGCAGACTAAAGCCAGCGCCCCGGAAGGCTGTCGCTACTAATCGGTATTTATCCTAAATAATAAATGAAGACCTCTGTGACTCCTTTTTTAGCAACTTAGTCAACTGAAACTCAATTAAACGAAACATCTTTTGAACTTGGGGCGCATGCTTCAGCTTGCAGATTTTTTGTGTTGAGTGTTTAATAAATGAATATCTTTAAGTAGATTTTCGAGTATTCAGGGAAATAGTTGTATGCGATGGCTCGCATACTGGCAGGCTGAAGCCAGCGCCCCGGATATTAAGCTTCGCTTAATAGCTGTCGCTACTATAAGCTGTATTTATCTCCAATAATTACGACTCATTTATTCAAGTTGTTTAATTTTATGGGGAGTTATGTCTCACTTTACTCAATAGAGTTATGCAATAACTTTTATACTGACTTCAGCCTGTTTTTTCAGGCTGAAGCGCTATCCTACTTTTATTACTTAACTATTACTCAATGGCTTTTAATGTGGCTTTTAGTAGTTTCCAGTAGTTATCTACTGAGGCTATTTCTATTTTCTCATCTGGGCTGTGTGGGAACTTGATGGTTGGGCCGAAGGAGATCATGTCCCAGTGCGGGTAGTTTTCGGAGAATAAACCGCATTCTAGACCTGCATGAATAATCATCGTCTTGGGTTTGTGATCGAATAGTTTTGTATATTCTGTTTCCATCACTTGGTAAATCGCTGAATCAGGATTTGGTGTCCAACCCGGATAATTACCTTCTTTAGCAACTCGTCCGTCATATTTTTTAAAGTGTGCTGCAATCTGATCTGCACGCTGATGTTTGTCTGCTTCTATTTGCGAACGTACTAATACTTGAATAGCAAATTGATTCATCAAACCACTTTGTTGTGTGATCACACCAAGGTTGCTAGAGGTTTCTACTACATTAGGAAAGTTATCATCCATTGCGTAAATACCATTTGAACAAGATGCTAGGGCATTGAGCAAGTTATCGTGACAGTGGTGAGTTAACACTGAACCTGGTAAGTCACAGGGTTGGAGTGTCACGGTAAAGTTATCTTCACTTTCTCGGTATTTGTCTCTTAAGCTTACCTGTAATGTATTGACCACGGTTTCTAAACTATTTTGATATTGTGCATCGCACACGATCACTGCGCTGGCTTCTCGTGGAATAGCATTACGTAAACTACCGCCAGAAAGTGATGAGATTAAGAAAGGTGCTGCATCAAGATTAGTTAATACATTAGCAAGCTCTTTAATAGCATTCGCTCGACCTAAGTTAATGTCTACGCCTGAGTGTCCGCCTTTTAAACCAGATATAGTTATTTGGTAAGCGCTGTCAGTAATATCCGTTTCCATTTTTTCAAAGGGAAGCAAGATATTAACGTTCACTCCGCCCGCGCAACCCACGTATAGTTCACCTTCTTGCTCTGAGTCGGTATTGATGAACACTTTCCCTTCTAGTTGCCCTGCTTCTAAACCAAAGGCTCCGGTCATGCCTGTTTCTTCATCGGTAGTGATCAATACTTCTAATGGACCATGTTCAATGTTTTTATCAGCTAATACCGCTAAGCATGATGACATGCCAACACCGTTATCTGCACCTAGGGTCGTATGATCGGCGCGTAACCATTTACCATCTACAATAGGAGTGATTGGGTCGGTTAAAAAGTTATGTACTTTATCATTATTCTTTTGCGGCACCATATCGAGGTGACATTGCAAAATAACCGGTGTTTTATCTTCATATCCTTTAAAAGCGGGCTTTTTAAGTATTAAATTACCGATTTTGTCTTTTACACAGGCAATATTATTTTCTTGTGCCCAATTTATAATCCAGTTTCTTAATTGCTCTTCATGCTTAGAAGGGTGAGGAATTGCGCAGATATTTTCGAAGAATGACCAAACTGGAGCTGCTGAATGTGATTGTAATTGTTGCATAAACAGGCCTTTTGCCGAATAAAATGAAAATAACCTCAGTTTTGCTTGGTTTAAAATTCAAACACTATCAATTTTCAAATTTTTTATATAAATCGATTTGTATGAAAAACAAACAGAAGTTGTTGTGTAAAAACAAACCCTAAATACACTTAAACAAGTTGAGCCTTTATTTACGAACTTTAAGTAACTCAATAGAAATAATAATGCGCAGTGGAATTTATTTATATAATTATAAATCAATAAGTTACTGTATTTTTATTGTTGTTTAAGTTGGTTGCTTTCTTATTCGTTACGCTACGCGCTTTAGTGAATAAATCCAATCCCTTTACTGACTAAATTTGAGAAATTTGATCGAGGTAACTTTTGTGACGGGGGTCATATCTTCTAAAGTAAAAATTAATAAGATAAATTTTTAACAAAATGTAAAATTTGATTGGTCAATTGGACTGAAGATCTATAAAATGCACGGAATTTGCCAAATTTTACTATTTTCTGGTGAAAAAATGCTCTGCATGGCCTCACTCAGATTATATAAATTTTTATTTATTTGTTTTATTTATGGAGGTTAACTTGAGTCATTCTGCCATACTGGTGTTGGAAGATGGGACTGTCTTTAAAGGCGTATCAATAGGCGCTGACGGGAGTTCTGTTGGTGAGGTTGTTTTTAATACGTCAATGACCGGCTACCAAGAAATCCTAACTGATCCATCCTACGCAAGACAAATCGTCACTCTCACTTATCCCCACATCGGCAACACCGGCACCAACCAAGAAGATGAAGAATCCCCAGCAATTCATGCTTGTGGTTTAGTTATCCGTGATTTACCTCTCCTAGCAAGCAATTTCCGAAATCAAGCCTCTTTAAGCGAATACTTAGCATCACGTAATGTTGTTGGTATTGCTGATATTGATACGCGTAAGCTAACACGTATTTTACGTGAGAAAGGTGCACAAGCGGGTTGTATTATCGCTGGTGAAAACATTGATGAAGCTGCTGCATTGGCTCAAGCTAAAGCATTTCCTGGTTTGAAAGGTATGGATTTAGCGAAAGAGGTGACGACAACAGAGTCATTTGAATGGTCTGAAGGTAGTTGGACGCTAACTGGCGGTTTACCTGCACCAAAGACAGATTGCAAATACCACGTAGTTGCTTACGATTACGGTGTAAAACGCAATATCTTACGTATGTTAGCAGACCGTGACTGTAAGTTAACAGTAGTACCAGCGCAAACACCAGCCGCTGAAGTACTAGCAATGAACCCTGATGGTATTTTCCTTTCAAATGGCCCTGGTGACCCAGAACCATGTACTTACGCCATTGAAGCGATTCAAGAGATTTTAAAAACTGATATCCCAGTATTTGGTATCTGTTTAGGTCACCAGTTACTTGCATTAGCAAGTGGTGCAAAAACAGTGAAAATGAAGTTCGGCCACCACGGTGCTAACCACCCGGTGAAAGACATTGAGCGTGATGTAGTGATGATCACTAGCCAAAACCACGGTTTTGCAGCAGACGAAGCAACACTACCTGCTAACTTACGTGCAACGCATGTTTCATTGTTTGATGGTTCTTTACAAGGTATTCATCGTACTGATAAAGCGGCATTTAGTTTCCAAGGTCACCCTGAAGCTAGCCCAGGTCCACATGATGCAGCACCACTATTTGATCACTTCATTGAATTGATTGAACAGTACAAAAACGCTTAGTTGAACCGGATAACCTTGTGTTCGAAGGCTTTCGAACACATTGAATAGATATAAAAAGGTAATTTCAGATGCCAAAACGTAATGACTTAAAAACCATCCTTATCATTGGTGCAGGCCCGATTGTTATCGGCCAAGCTTGTGAATTTGACTACTCTGGTGCACAAGCATGTAAAGCACTAAGAGAAGAAGGCTACCGTGTAGTACTTGTAAACTCTAACCCTGCAACCATTATGACTGACCCAGAAATGGCCGATGCTACTTACATCGAACCAATTCACTGGGAAGTGGTTGAGAAAATTATAGCTAAAGAACGCCCATGTGCAGTTTTACCAACGATGGGTGGCCAAACGGCGCTTAACTGTGCACTAGAGCTTGAAGAAAAAGGCGTGCTAGCAAAATACAACGTTGAGATGATTGGTGCAACGGCTGATGCCATTGATAAAGCAGAAGACCGTAGCCGTTTTGACGCTGCAATGAAGAAAATTGGACTTGAATGTCCACGTGCCGGTATCGCACACACAATGGAAGAAGCTTACGGCGTATTAGAGATGGTTGGCTTCCCTTGTATTATTCGTCCCTCTTTCACCATGGGTGGAACAGGCGGTGGTATTGCATACAACCAAGAAGAGTTTGACGAAATTTGTTCAAATGGTTTAGACCTTTCACCAACAAACGAATTATTGATTGATGAATCATTAATCGGTTGGAAAGAGTATGAAATGGAAGTGGTTCGCGACAAAAATGATAACTGTATCATTGTATGTGCCATTGAAAACTTCGACCCAATGGGTATTCATACGGGCGACTCAATCACAGTTGCACCAGCACAAACCTTAACAGATAAAGAATACCAATTAATGCGTAACGCTTCTTTAGCAGTATTACGTGAAATCGGTGTTGAAACAGGTGGTTCAAACGTACAGTTTGGTATTAATCCAGAAGACGGCCGTATGGTATTAATCGAGATGAACCCACGTGTATCACGTTCATCTGCACTGGCGTCTAAAGCAACGGGTTTCCCAATTGCTAAAATCGCTGCAAAACTGGCGATTGGTTACACGCTTGACGAATTACAAAATGATATCACTGGCGGCAAAACACCAGCATCATTTGAACCAACGATCGATTATGTTGTTACTAAGATCCCACGCTTTAACTTTGAAAAATTTGCTAACTCAAATGATCGTTTAACGACGCAAATGAAATCAGTTGGTGAAGTGATGGCGATTGGTCGTAACCAACAAGAATCAATGCAAAAAGCTCTACGTGGTTTAGAAGTTGGTGCAGATGGCTTCAGCCCAATGGTTGACTTAAACGCTGCTGACGCAAAAGAAAAAGTATTATACGAATTACGTGAAGCTGGCGCTGAGCGTATTTGGTACATCGGTGATGCATTCCGCCTGGGTATGACCATGGAAGAAGTGCATAACATCACTAAAATTGACAACTGGTTCCTAGTTCAAATCGAAGATCTTATCTTAGAAGAGAAAAAACTAGCAGAAGGCGGTTTACGCTCACTAGATGCTGATTCGCTACGTAAACTAAAACGTAAAGGTTTTGCTGATAGCCGTATCGCTTCTGTGATTGGCTCTTCAGAAACTGAAGTACGTAAACTACGTGAAAAATTTGCACTACACCCAGTTTACAAACGTGTAGATACTTGTGCTGCAGAGTTCTCATCTGACACGGCTTACATGTACTCAACTTACGATGAAGAGTGTGAAGCAAACCCAAGTGATAATGAAAAAATCATGATCATCGGTGGTGGTCCTAACCGTATTGGTCAAGGTATTGAGTTCGATTACTGTTGTGTACATGCGGCTATGGCCATGCGTGCAGACGGCTACGAAACTATCATGGTTAACTGTAACCCTGAAACGGTTTCAACTGACTACGATACTTCAGACCGTTTATACTTTGAGTCAATCACATTGGAAGATGTGCTTGAAATCGTACGTGTTGAAAACCCTAAAGGTGTTATCGTGCAATACGGTGGTCAAACACCACTTAAATTAGCACGTGCACTTGAAGCGGCTGGCGTACCAATCATCGGTACTTCACCAGAAGCAATTGACCGCGCAGAAGACCGTGAACGTTTCCAACAAGTGGTTGAGCGTTTAGGTCTTAAACAGCCTGAAAACGATACAGTTACCACACTTGAGCAAGCGGTTGAATCTGCTAAGCGCATTGGTTACCCATTAGTTGTACGTCCTTCTTATGTACTAGGTGGTCGTGCGATGGAAATCGTATACGACGAGCAAGACTTACGTCGCTACTTTAAAGAAGCGGTCAGTGTTTCTAATGAATCACCAGTATTACTTGACCGTTTCTTAGACGATGCTGTTGAAGTAGATATTGATGCAATCTGTGATGGTACTGATGTAGTTATCGGTGGCATCATGGAGCACATTGAGCAAGCGGGTGTTCACTCTGGTGATTCTGCATGTTCATTACCAGCTTATACACTGAGCGCAGAAATCCAAGATGAAATGCGTGGTTACATCAAAGCATTAGCATTGGAACTCGGTGTAGTTGGTTTGATGAATACACAGCTAGCGGTAAAAGATAACGAGATTTACATGATTGAAGTAAATCCACGTGCTGCACGTACAGTTCCGTTTGTTTCTAAAGCGACAAGTGTGCCAATTGCTAAAATTGGCGCAAGCGTTATGGCAGGTAAAACACTGAAAGAACTAGGTGTGACTGAAGAAGTTATTCCACCATACTACTCTGTTAAAGAGGTCGTATTACCGTTTAACAAATTCCCAGGATCTGACCCAATCTTAGGTCCTGAAATGCGTTCAACGGGTGAAGTAATGGGCGCTGGCGTTACCTTTGCTGAAGCTTATGCAAAAGCAGAATTAGGTTCGACTAAAGAAGTGCCTGAAATTGGTCGCGCATTAATCTCTGTGCGTAACAGTGATAAAAAGCGTGTTGCTAAATTAGCACAACAAATGTTGGACTTAGGTTTTGAACTAGACGCAACACACGGCACTATGATTATCTTACAAGAGTCTGGTATTGAAGCTCGCCTTGTAAATAAGGTTCACGAAGGCCGTCCGCACATTCTAGACCGTGTTAAAAACAGTGAATACAAATACATTGTAAACACCACAGAAGGGCGTTTATCAATTGAAGATTCACGTCAGCTACGTCGTGCAGCGTTACGTTACAAAGTAAACTACACAACCACGCTAAACGGTGCATTTGCAACCTGTCGCGCTCACACTGCTGACCCAACAGCAGAAGAAGCAACAGTAAGCTCAGTACAAGAACTACACAAGCGTGTTAATGGTTAATCATTAAATTGAACATTAATAGTTAGTTAAGTAGTAATAGAAAGCCACTCTTTGAGTGGCTTTTTTATGCTTTAAATAAAAAATATAATTGTTATAACATGGTTTTAATATACTAATGATAGCTATTTATTTGCTGTATCAATCAAGTGGCAAGCAGGGCTACGTAATATTTTAACGATTAACTCAGTTTGTCTGTGTGTAGAGGTTTTTGCCATTATCCGTTTAATATAGGTGCGTACTGTTTGATAACTTAAATATGTATTATTTGCTATTTCTGTCAGTGACTTGCCAGAGATTAACCCATCACAAACTAAACTTTCTTTAATAGTTAAATTATACAATTTACATAAAATATCTCGATCAACAACGATTTTGTTTTCACTATAAATAAAGACTGCAATGCCCGTGTTTGTATTTAAATTTTTTTGAATGAAAGGGATAAAGGCTAATGTTAATTCAGTATTGTCTTCCATTTTAAGCGGTAAAATATGTATTTCGCCTTCTGTTGAACACTCTTTTATCACTTTCGCTAATTGATGGCTCGTTTTTTTGTTTGATATCCCTGTTTTCTTGTCTAATTCTTTTAATGTCTTGTACTTATCTAAAATGAGCTGTGCATGATGATTGCAACAATGGATTCCACCTCTACTATCAAGTAACACAATTGGAATAAACATTTGTTGTAGAAATGAATCTTGTAGTAATGAGGTTTTATTATGTTTTTTTTGGATTAAAAATAGCTCTAATGAGTGTTTTAAATGGGGTAACATTTGGCGTAATAATGGCTTATTAAATAGAAAATCCTCTTCCACTTCATTGTGAAGAAAAAAAAGTTGGCAAACCCATTCATTATCATTGATTAAAACAATTGTCGTTACCAAACCATTATCTTTTGTAGTGACTTTTTCGTTTGCTAAGCACTGATCCTTAACGCTCTCACCTATAGGTATCTTCGATAGAGAAGAAATGAGCTCTCTTCTTTTAGTTGGAGAACTGATGATTAAGTTCGTTGAAGGTACGCTTTCCTTTACTCTCCAACAAATATCATCTGATGAATTTTTCTTGCTAAACACCTCAATGCTACTTAAACACATAGATAAAGTACGATTAAAATCCAGTAAAAAATCTATAAAACCAGCTGGTTGTATTAACGCACTGTAAAGCTGCTTTACTAAATGCTCTAAGTTGCTGTCTTCCATGTACAACTCCTTTATTAACATCAATTAATATAAAACTTAATGTAATTAAAAGATTAATTCAGTCCACAAATGAGGATAGATCTGGCAATTGATATGTAATATGTTTTGGTTGTGTAAATATTATACACAAAACGTCTATTATTTGTACTTTTGGCTACGTTAAACAGAATAAAAGGACTTATTTATGAAACTTAATCCACTGATATTAGCATTCGGAATTATTCCACTTACTGGTTGTGGCGGAGGTGGTGGAGATGACAGCAGCAATACCTCAACCTATAGCGTTACAGCAATTGATGGGTATTTACGAAATGCACAAGTTTGGTTAGATATTAATAGTAACTATCAATTAGATGATGAAGAGCCTAGTACTACTACAGGTGAAGGTGGTAATGCCGAACTTGATGTAACCGGTATTGAAAACCCTGAGCAGTATTCGGTAGTCGTTAAAGCTATTGCTAGACAAACTATTGATGAAGACACAATAACCACTAGCAATCCATCAGGTAGTTTAACTACATCATCATTTATTTTATCTGCTCCGGCAGGGCAACAGATCATTACTCCATTATCTACACTGGTTGATATCAAAATGAAAAATGGGCAGACACAACAAGAAGCCCTTACTGAATTATCTAGTGAGTTAAATATTGAAGAAATGGCAATATTGAATGATTACCTAGATACAGAGCAAGGTGCCGTTGCAGCAAAAGCAAAATCACTTATATTGTTAGGAGTTATTCCAGACTCAGAAGAAAATATGGCGGCACTCTCAGATGGTACAAGTAATATTGATGAGGTTTTAACAGAAAGCACATTGATAAGTTTACAGTCTATAGAAGCAGATCAACTATTGGTTAACGATGAGAACCAGCTAACGACTATTGATATTGTCGGTACCGATGATGTTGATTACGACCCCGATGCTAATGGTGCAGATAAAGATGGCGATGGAATTATCAATATATTAGATGCATTTCCTAATGATGTGTCTGAAACCGCAGATAGTGATAATGATAGTGTAGGCGATAATGAAGACGACTTCCCATATAACGCAACTGAAACAGTTGATACAGATAATGATGGTGTAGGCGACAATGAAGATCCTGATGCTAATGGTGATGGGGTTATTGATGTTGATGAAGCTGGATTCGAGTATGCGTCGTTCGAAAATAAACGACTTTACAATGTTTATTTAAAAGAAGCTGATAGTGGCGTTTACTACAATATCAATACCTATTTGTTTCATTCATCTAATGAAAACCTCGAGTTTGGTTATGGCTACCTTGATGAAAATGATGATTACTTTGTTGATGCTACAAGTTGGACGATAACTGATGGCTCATTAGTAATTCCTGACTACGGTTCTCGTTATAAGTTGATTGAATCAACAAACGATTATTTTAAAGTGTGTTACTCAGGTGATATCACTAATGATGTTCTCTGTGATGATTCTTATGCAAGTTATTTTTTCTTCGATAAAACAACAGCTAAAACGTTTATTAGCAGTAATTCGACGACTGGTACTAATATTGACCTGAGCAATATGACAGATTCAAGCCTAAGTAGTTACTTTAGTGCATTAGAATACGATGTCGCCGAGCAGGTTAGTACGATTGACTTATATGACATAGGCATTGATTCTTTATCTGGAATAGAGCAGTTTGAATTACTTGAAAAACTGTTTGCTGGTAATAATCACATCACAGATATATCGCCACTCAATAATTTCACACATCTTAGATACTTACAAATACAAGATCAATTTGATAATGATACAAATGATGATCTTAATTTAATAAGCTACGAGCCTATTTTAACTATGCCTTCATTAACACGTTTAAATTTAACTGAGTATGGTGATTTACCACCAAACAATGCATTTGATTTAGCTGCCATGATTAACGGGCTAGATGATAAATCAAGTATGACTCGATTAGAGCTTTATGGTGTAGATCTAACGAATGAGGGGGTTAGCGCGATTATTGATATGCCTAATTTAGAAAGGTTAGTCATTTCAGATTCTGCAACCGTTGATGATTTAAGTTCATTAAGCATGAATACTTGGCAACACCTCGAAAAGTTAGATCTTAGTTGGAATAATACTACGAGTAATGCTTCTTCCTATGAAGAGCAAGTAGCGGCTTTAGTAGAATTTAACCTTGACGACATGATAACCGCAGGGTTGAATCTATCACAACTAACTCAGTTAGGTCTTTCTCAAACAACCTTAAGTGACGACGATCTTTTAAATATTGCTACAAATGTAGGGAGTAATTTAGAGGTTTTACGTTTAAGGGATATCAATTTTAGCAATTATTCAAACCTTTTTGATAATCTTAATACTCCTAATTTAATCAGGTTATCTATAGGCACCTATATTACTGATCAAGAGAAAAAGATTGATTTTGATCTTAGTAACATCGATGACAACCTTACGCCAGGAAAGCTTGAAAGACTCTATTTAGAGAATGGTAATATTAGTCATTTTAACATAATCGATTTTACTAGCTTGAAACGTTTAAAATTAAGCGATTCGTCTATTAGTGATATGTCATTAACTGAATTTAATTCCGATATTCAACAGCTTACTGAGCTTGAAGATTTAGAAATTGATAACCTGATTATTGATGGTGAAGTGGTATATTGCAGTGATTTAGTACTATATTCTAGTACTGATTGTGAGGATGAAGAAGCCGATACAGTATTGTTTACCACTGAACTCATTAGTGGACAAACTTGGTATACCAGTGACTTTTTTGAATTGGTTTTTAACGAAGATGGAACCAGTTTAATGGCAACTAGCCTTATCAATTCAGAAGAATCAAATGAGGAGCCTCTTACACTTACTATAGATAGCGGCAATTTAATGATCGGTGATGACCAGGAGTTATCAATCGATACAGAAAATGATAATGCCTACAATACAACATTAACAAATTTAGACGACCAAACAGATGAAAAAATAATTTTGTACACTAACTTATCTGCATTTAAAGCTACGTTATATTCAGGATTATCAGACGGAATTACAATAGTAGATAGTAGTAACGATTCTACTAATTCAGGGTATTCAGGTTTTGAATTAGAAAGTGTTACTGCAATAGAAGATGGTGATAACCTTATTATTACAGTCAACGCCGCTGGTAATATTTTAACTGCGCTTAATTCATCTGCTCCGGACAATTATAATAATGTATTTTGGATCGGAATAAACCAATATTTTGACTTTGGTTTTAGCAAATCTGGCGAAGCATGGTTAGACCAAGATATTTGGGAAAATGGAGAATATACTCAGGGGAGTGAGGTAGATAGTAATGTTTATGAATATACGATCCTAGATGATACTGTTACTTTAACGATACCATTATCGATAATTCCTAGTAACGATTATCTATCAATTAAAGTAGAAATAGGTATTGATCAATTTGGTTCAGCAGATGAAGCAGAAGATGATGCTGCTTATGATGCTATTTATTTAGGTATTGATTGGTAAATAAAACCATTAATAGATATTGTTGCTGTCTCACTTGATGACAACAGTATCTATTTTTTAGAGAGCCTGTATTTTTTGGGGCTGCTCAAACGATGTTATAGCAATTGCATTAAATAAGTGCTCTCAATTTTGCGCAGGAAAAATGGCTTAGTTCAAGGTGTAATTTAAGCCTTTCGACGACTAACTTCGTTAATAGCCTATCGGAGAATTTACCAAAAGATGTTAGTGCTTTAATAGTTGTTCTATTGGCGAAAATGACAACGAAAGAGCCAGTTATTTTAACAAATAAAATAGATCAGTTACTTAGTGTGACTGGTATTATATAGGTTAGGTTAATCTTGTGAGCAAAATCCCCAATACTTTACGTAAGATGGGGTTTAGTTACTTTATTAATCACAGTAGAAACTATCATTGAAAGTTTTATATAAAATTAATTTTCTTGCTTGATAATTGCCTAGAGATCCATCACGTTATCTTCTCCTCCTTATCGCTATTTACTGACTTGCTTATTATTCGTCGTGCTCATTTAGAGGTGCATCCATGATATTCATTGTGCAATTTGAATAGGAACGATGAAAGCCATGGTTTATAAACACAATCTATTTGAATCTCAAGTAGATGTGAATTAGTGTGGTTTTATTATTATGTAATCAGCCTATAAATCAGAATGTCAGCTTACCTAGGCATATATAAGGGACCATCATGACTTCATTCATTTCGTTAGATCGCCTTCGATTTTTATTCAGTCGTTTTGCTGAACGACTTTGGGTGAGACCATTAGTGATCTGTTTATTGTCGGTTGTTGTGGTCTTTGCAGCGAAGTTTATAGATGGTACTGAGTTAGCTAATCTTGCACCTTTAGTTGAAAAGGACTCAGTTGAAACCTTGCTTTCTATTATGGCTTCTAGCATGTTGGTGATCGCAACACTGTCTGTATCATCTATGGTTGCTGCCTATGCGGCTGCAAGTAACTCTGCGACGCCTCGATCTTTCTCGTTAGTCGTTGCCGATGACGTATCGCAGAATGCACTATCTACCTTTGTTGGCGCCTTCATTTTTAGTGTCGTGGCAATTACCGCTGTAAAAAACACTTTTTATGATAAAGCGGGATTGTTTGTGCTTTTTGTTTTGACGGTGTTTGTCTTCGCCGTGGTGATTTTGACCTTTGTAAGGTGGGTAGACAGTATTGCACGTTTGGGAAGAGTCGGTTCAACCATTGATAAAGTTGAAAGTGCAACAGAAAAAGCGCTGATTAGAAGAAGAGACAAGCCTACACTTGGTGGGGTGTCAATTTTAGGTTCACCTATTAAAGGCCAAGCTGTGCATACAGCTAAAATTGGCTATGTTCAGCATATTGATATGGCGGTAATCCAAGACTGGGCAAATGATGCAGACGTGTCAGTCGTTTTATCGGCTTTGCCTGGTACATTTGTATCCCCCGATCAGGCGTTGGCTTACGTTACTATTTCATCAGATGAGTGGTCGGAATTGGACTGCGCATGTTTAATCGACGCCTTTCATGTTGGAAAAGATCGTACCTTTGAAGATGATCCTCGATTTGGCTTGGTTGCATTGTCTGAAATTGCAGCGCGCGCTTTATCTCCTGCAGTAAACGATCCTGGAACGGCGATAAAAGTAATTGGCACATTAGTGCGTTTGCTCTCTATTCTTAATTCTCCTTCCAAAATTCAAAGTAAAAACCAAGTTGAATTTGATCGTGTAGCCGTACCAGAGGTGTTAGTGTCAGATATGTTTGAAGACGCTTTTACAGCTATCGCTCGTGATGGAGCGGGTAGTATAGAGGTGTGTGTACGCTTACAAAAGGCACTTAACTCTCTTGAGTCACTTAATAATGATGATATTCGTAAAACTGCTCGATATCACAAAGACTTAGCGTTAAAGAGAGCATGTAGTGCACTTGAAATAGAAGAGGATTTAGTTGCAGTTAAGCAGGCAGCAAGCAAAGGGGGGATCTTTGACTAGGGGGAAGTCTAGACTGCAAGCGTTTTATATAGCTTGGTCTCGACATGCTCATCTACCTTTTTAACAGATCCAATGCCTATTGGAGTGTATGACTAATTTAATCAAACATTAAATTTTAAACAATGAACAGGTTTGTGCAGCTAGATTGAAGCTAACCTTGCCGCCTGTTCTCCGTTTAACATTATGGGTTCTCTAAGTTAATTTTATTCATACATTGATTAATGAGTCGACTATTTTGCCTTTGTTCTAAAATCTGTTAACCAATATAAAAATGCAATCGCACCAAAAGCGCCGCCCAACCAAGAAACCCCAGTCCAACCGCCCATCTCATAGACATATCCGGATGACGCAGAGCCCACTACGCCTCCGAAGAAAAAACTGGTCATGTAAGCTGTTGTAATTCGGCTTCTTGCGGCTGGGTTTAATGTATAAATAACACTTTGATTTAAGATGTGAGACCCTTGCTGACCAACATCTAGCAAGATCACGCCTATGATGATCGCAATAAGGTGTGTGCTGAATAAGCCCATGATGGTAAAAGCAATCATGATCAATGACAGCAATAACCCTGTTCCCATACGGGTATAACCCTTATCATGCAGTTTACCCGCAAAACTAGCAGTTAAAGCACCTGCTGCACCCAATAAGCCGAATAATCCAATCAAGGAATCACTGTAATTGTAAGGAGGGCGTGCAAGCAAAAACGCTAAGGAGGTCCAAAATACACTAAAGGAAGCAAAGCCGAGTGTGCCATACACAATTCGACGTCTTAACAAAGGTTCATCACGTAATAAGTGAAGTATTGAGCCTATTAATGCAGGATAAGTTAAGCGCATTTCACCGCGACTTTCAGGAAGCATTTTCCATAACACGGCTGTTTGAACTAGCATGCTAAAAGTAGCAAACCAAAAAACCGCTTGCCATCCATAAGCATCAGCTATCACACCCGACACAGTTCTTGCTAATAAAATGCCCAATAATAAGCCTGACATCACACGCCCAATCACAGCACCACGTTGTCCTTCTTCCGCTAAAACAGCGGCAAAGGGCACTAACACTTGCGCTGCAACTGCGGTTAGTCCAATGGCCAAACAGGATAATAGAAATATACCAATACTAGTGGACATTGCTGCACCAGCTAAGCCAATGGCAGTACCTGCAGTCACAATAGTAATTAAGCGACGTCGTTCAAGTAGATCTCCGAGAGGCACGATTAACACCAAACCCATTACATAACCTAACTGCGTCATGGTAATAATCAGACCAGTAGTACCGATAGAAGTACCAAATACCTGGGCTAATGTATGCAGTAAAGGTTGTGCGTAATAAAGATTTGCCACCGCCATACCGCAAGCAACGGCCATCACATACACTAATACATTATTGGGTTTTAAGGAGAGGGTTTTCGGAGAAGCTTGATCCTTGTGATCACTTTTGGGATTAGACAAAGTAAGTTAACCTCGAAATTTTGATAAAAAGATAACAGAGTGATGGCAGTGAGTTTGAAAGCACTATTTATCCATCATAACGTGCTAATAGATAGAATGTAATGCTATCAAATAATAAAAGATAAGAGCGATTAATGAGGAGAACATTATTTTAGTGACTGGTATATGTTGTGAAGAGGACTCAAGCATTATTAAAACAGAGGAGTTAACTGTTTGATTAAATTCATCAAAAACTATAAAGTTAATTTTATAAATAATTGGTTATAATTTTATGCTGGTGCAAAATAGGGTCATTTGATAGATTTTTAAGAGCTTTCTTCAAGTTTTATCTATCACTTTAGCCGCATCGAGTTAACTGCATAATGATTAGACTATTCACTTAAGAGGGAATATGAGGCTACAAGGTAAAGTATTAAATTGGAATGATGATAAAGGGTTTGGTTTTGTTGAGCCAAATGGAGGGGGGGAACGTATTTTTGTTCATATTAAAGCCTTCAAACCTCGCTCTAGACGTCCGGTTAATGGCGATCTTATTATCTATGATGTAGTGCGAGATAATAATAATCGAGGTAAAGCTGAAAATATTAAATTTAGTCGCGATGTAAAAGCTTCTCATAAACAAAGTTCGACCACTAGTCGACGTAAGTTTGGTCATCTAGTTACTGGTCTTTTTATTGTCGGGTTATTATTCTCAACCTTTACTGGAAAGCTGGTGTGGCTTATCTCAGCTATATATTTATTAATGAGTATGGTCACCTATATGGCTTATGCTATTGATAAATCAGCGGCTCAAAATGGTCGTTGGAGAACCAAAGAAAGCACTTTACACCTGCTTTCTTTGGTAGGTGGCTGGCCTGGCGCTTTTCTTGCCCAGAATACATTACGTCATAAATCCAGCAAGAAAGAATTTAAAAATATGTTCTGGTTTACTGTGTTATTAAATTTAGGTGGTTTCTTCTGGTTACACACAGAAAGCGGCGTTCATTTTACAAATAACGTTATTTTACCGTTACTAAGTCGCTGATAAGTTTATAGGTGGTTACGCATTTTCGATCTAAACGTGTGTTTAATACGTAGATAAAAATTGCTAAATATCATTAGTTGTTATTGTGAATAAATAACACCTACTATTCTGCTCTTATCATAAAATTTTTAATAGGATCTTAACTTGATTTCATTATTCTTACGTCATGCCATTCTGAGCTCGGTTATGTTACTGACTGCCTGCAGCCAAGCTAATCTTAACCCAAATTATCAAGTCGCCGATGCTTTACCTAGTTTCTCGCAAGATACCTTTAAGCAATATATTAGTGAGACAAGAGCGTGGTTATTAACTCATCGCGTTTTTAAAACTGATGATGTTGAAAAAGAGTTACGCGCTAATTTACCTTTCGAATTGATTCCTGAAAACCCAAATGGTGATGCGGTGCTTTTAGTACATGGCTTAGGTGATTCTCCGTATTCATTTATCGATATTGCTGATCATTTAGTGTCGCAAGGGTATTTGGTAAGAACTGTTTTATTACCTGGTCATGGCAGTAAATCAGGCGACTTAATGTTACCGAATTTAGCAGATTGGCAAGGTGTTGTGCACCATCATATGGAGTTATTAAAAGCTAAGGCGAATAAACTGTGGCTGGGAGGCTATTCTACTGGAGCAAACTTGGTAACATCTGAAGCATTAAATGATGATGGCATCGCTGGGTTATTGTTGTTTTCGCCTGCTTTTAAGCCAGAAAAGTCGGTGGTGAAATGGGCTGGTTTAGCCAGTTACTTTGTAACATGGGCTGATCAAGATCCTGAAACCAATTACATTCGTTATAACTCTTTACCTATGCATGGCGCAGCTGTTTATTACGATACTGCAGCAACAGTACAAGAAGATCTGCAAGGCATCACTTATCAGAAGCCTGTGTTTATGATGATGAGTGAAGGTGATCGTGTCATTGATAGGGCATTTCCTATTGCTGTATTCGAACAACAATTTATCAATCCACGCAATCACTTAGTGTGGTTGGGAGAGCAAGACCTCTCTACTTCACAAAGCACGCGTTTTAGCATGGACCGTTCTGATTTAAATATCGTGAACGGCTCTCATATGGGATTATTATATTCACCTGATAATATAGAGTATGGTCAAAAGGCGAACATTATTATTTGTAATAACGGCCAGTCTGAGGAACAACAAAAAGCCTGTGAAGCAGGCAAAGATATTTGGTTTTCTTCTTACGGTTGGCATGTGGAAGGTAAAACATTGGCACGCTTAACTTACAATCCTTACTTTGAGCAAAGTATGGCCGAGCTGGATCGCGTAATGGAAAATAAATAATTAAATGTAACTATTCAAATGTAATTATTTTTGGAAAGCTAGTTGTTATGTTTTAGATCGCTAATCCAGTGAACACTGGATCACTTGAAAGTGAACTGAGCCAAAAATTGGCTCATTTCATCTTAAATCGCTTGTATTATTAAGGATGAATAATGAAAAGACTTATTTTAGTCACGTCACCGCCAGCCAGTGGCAAAACCTACATTTCTAAAAAGTTAGCTAAAGCATTGAAGCATGTTGTGTATTTAGATAAAGATACATTGATCGTGCTATCACATCAGATTTTCAAGGTGATGAATGAAGAAGTTAACCGAAGCTCTGATTTTTTTGAGGAGCATATTCGTAATTACGAGTATGACGCGGTGTTAGCTTTAGCGATGGAAGCGCTAGAGTACGACGATATTGTATTAATTAACGCGCCATTTACCCGTGAAATTAGAGACACTGCATTTATTGATAATTTAAAAAATCAACTCATCGAAAAAGACGCGCGTTTGACGGTTGTCTGGGTGATGACTGATGTTGATGTGGTTAAAAGTCGTATGATAGAAAGAAACTCATTAAGAGATACTTGGAAGCTCGAAAACTGGGACGAGTATATTAAAGACGTTGATTTTTCAATCCCTACGAGTATCGATAACCCAGATATTGTTGATGATCTATTACTCTTTAAGAATTCCAATCAAGAAGAATATGAAAACTCATTGAAAGATCTTGTTTCAATATTAGAACAGAAACAGTAATCATATAATGGATAAAGCTTAATCTTGGTTTACTAAAGAACTCTTAACCAATGCAATATTATCAGTTGAGGCTGTATTCAATCATAGATTAGGTGTAGCCTTAACTGCCCCTAATCTGCTTTACTGTTTTTTCAGGTAAGGGGGAATTGTTTATAAATCTTCCGGTAATGCCGCAACAAACATCATTTATACTTTCCAATCTGGATTTGCTAGCTTTGACTCTACACAAGCTCGAGCAGGTTGATGACTAGGTGCAACCTATTGCTCTCATCATTCATTTAATTGACTAAAATCACTCATATTAGATATCCAAATTTTTCTTCCGATAGATATAAGTACTTTAATAATAAAAGTACGCCATATGGATAAGCTTTTGTGCTTTGGCATCTCCGTGGATTGTCTCTTGCAGTAATGATCTTTGTGTATTACTTCATTAAAAATACCTTTTGCTTTTACGACCAATGATTCACTTTTTATTTTAAGTGGTTGATTGAATGAAAAATAATAGTAGTGTTAATTTAAAAATTTTTTGTAACACTATTCTTTTAGATTGGTTGTTCATACAGTAATTTATGGAGTATCAGTTGTTTAAGTCAATTAATCATGTTGCCATCATTTGTTCAGACTATTCAAGGTCTAAGCATTTTTATACTGACATTCTTGGGTTGCAAGTGATTGCTGAGCATTATCGTGCAGAAAGGCAATCTTATAAATTGGATTTATCATTACCTGATGGCGGACAAATCGAATTGTTTTCATTTCCTGATCCGCCAGAAAGGTTAACAAAACCTGAAGCGCTAGGATTAAGGCATTTAGCATTTACCGTTGATTCAGTTGTGCAAACAGTTGAGTATTTAATTTCTAAGGGTATTGATGTTGAAGCTATCAGAGTCGATGAATTGACTCATCGACCATTCACATTTTGTAAAGACCCAGATGGATTACCCTTGGAGATTTATGAAGGGGAAGGCGGTTAACTTTACACTATAAAGGTTAGGGAGGGAGCAATAATGATAAAAAGTATAAATCATGTGCAAGTGACAATACCGTTTGGTGGTGAAGAAGAAGCCAAAAGATTTTATGGTGGTGTATTAGGTTTGAAGCAGTTAATACAACCTGAGAGTTTGAGAGCAACAAATAGTCTCTGGTTTGAGTTAGGAGCATTGCAACTTCATTTAGGTTGTGAGGATAATGCACATAGAACAAATTCTAGAGCGCACGTGGCTTATAATGTAGATAATATCGAGCAATGTCGCAGAACATTTGAAGCACTAGGCGTTGAAATATATGAAAATACACAAATTGAAGGTATCAAAAGATTTGATATTCGAGACCCCTTTGGTAATCGACTCGAAATAATGGAAATGACTTCTGTTTAGTAGGGTATGTGTTAGTTAAGTTAAAGCTAACGTCGAGCCCTTGTTCAAAACGCTTCTATGACGACAACTTATCCCTAAATTAACCCTGAGAATCACTCGCCTTTTTTTTATTTTTACTGTTTTTGCTACAAATATATATATCATTAATTTATATGGTAAATTTAATTAAATCATTAATATGTGATATTATTAAAAATTAAATGTACGGTTAATACCAACTCGTCATTAATACTACCTATACATAAATGGAAGATAGGCATCATGGAACCTGATACACCAAAAACAACCGAGTCTACTGAGAAAAACAATAAAAAACAACGACCTGCAATTCGCTTTGATAACTCTGACTTAATAAAAAGTGGCTTTTGGGTCGGTCAAATCTTTATGGTAATAGCAACAGTAATAGGTGTTTATTTAGCTGCCCAAGAAGGTTTATCGCAAGCTTTATTATTCGAAAACTTAAACAGTAAAGAGAAGAACTTTTATCTACAACATGCCTTAGCTGATGAGCTTAGTGACAATATTAAGACACTGGATAGTTATGCTAAATTACTGCAAGAGAAGTCTCCTTATAATGTAAAAGCTTACCATCCTGTGGTTGATGATTTTGTATGGGGCAACATGAAGTACTCATCAAATGCATTAGAAACACCAAGTAATATACTCTCCGGCGTTCGCCGTTATAACTCTGAAACGGCGCTGATCATTACAAAAATAGAAAATAATCAATTTGGTCCAAAATATGGTTCAGGTTTGCTTCTGGAGCTTAATGAAAAAGTAAGTGAAGGTGCTCTTAAAAACTTAATCAATAATTATACTCAACTTCATAAAGAACTGATTGCAGCTGGTATTGAAGTCGGCCCATTGGCCAATAATTAAGGAAGATAATAATGAAAAACTGCCCAAGTTGTAACAGCTCTAAAATGAGAAAATATGAGTTCCATCAACAAGAAGTAGATCAATGCCAAGCATGTCATGGTATCTGGCTAGAGTTAGGTGAATTAGACGGTGCATTATCCGTTGCCGACAATGGTAATTCACAGGTTTATATGGAAGAAACTTTAGGTGAGATTTTAGGCGAGTCTAAATGTCATTGTCATGTTTGTGATAAGAAGCTATCTCGTTACCATCTTATGTCCGGTTTTGAGGTTGAAGTGGATACTTGCTCTAGCTGTTATGGTGTTTGGCTAGATCATGAAGAGTTAGAAAAAGTAAGTCAATCACCGGCGATTGCAAAAGCTCTACTTGAACTAGATAAGCCCGTTCACAAACGTACCTGGTTATTTCAGTTTTTATCGCAAATGCCAGTGGAATACAATTTAAAGCCCAAAAGAACACCATGGGTGACTTATGCATTACTTGTTTTCAATGTGTTAATTTTTATGAGCTATGGTTTGGGGGGCAGCAGTGAAGATTTTGCATTCAATAACTTTGCTTTGCATTCTGACCAAGTGAGCCATGGTCAACAGCTGTGGACACTACTAACACATATGTATATGCATGGTGGATTAATGCATTTAGTGGGGAATATGTATTTCCTATATATTATTGGCGATAATTTAGAAGATACTTTGGGCCGTGGAAAATTTATTCTTTATTACACTTTGTGTGGTCTTGGTGCAGCTGTTGCACAGATTTTAGCTGATCCTAATTCAATGATTCCAATGGTAGGCGCAAGTGGTGCGATTGCAGGTTTGTTTGGTATGTATTTATTATGGTTCAGACATGCAAGTTTGACTTTCATGATTATTGTTTACCAGAAAAAAGTAAGCCCTGTTATTTTCTTTGGCTTTTGGATTTTAACTAATATTTTGGGTCTTTATTTAGCAAATGAAAGTGGTGGTGGTGTAGCTTATTGGGCTCATATTGGCGGTTTTATTGCTGGTATTGCGATTGGTTTATTGGTTAAAAAGAAAGTGTTTGCTGCCAATCCTTTGTTGGCTATTCTTAACAGTCATGAAGTGAAAGTAAAACGTTAAATATCAACTACAACGACAGCCTGTAGATAGGTTGTCGTTGTTCATTAATATAATTGTTATATGAACAAGCCACCTTAAGTGTTTTGAGGAAATGACAAAACCTTAAGTTGTTGATAGTTTATTATGCTTTTTTTCTAGCAATAACTTCCTTAAGTGCACTGTTTTGATCCATCCTCTGTCATTAATCCGTGTATTGTATGAGCTAAAATGAACCTCACCGCAGTTGAGAAAAGGGGGATGACTCTATTACTTTTAAAACGTGAATTTGGCTTATTTATTGCTAACTTATTTGAGATTGTCGCTGTAGAGTTTATGATGAATAAACTCTACATTCAGTGTTGAATAATGTATGTATTGCGTAATGTTAGGAAGGGAAGTAAATGCCAAGTAACAAACATAGTTTTATTGAAGATGTGCAAGCAATCATTATTGCAACGTTATTAGCTTCACTAGGGGTAATGTTGTTTAAAACAACCGGTTTATTAATTGGTGGTACCGCTGGGTTATCTTTTTTAGGACAATACGCAACTCAATTTAGCTTTAGTGAAATATTTTTTATTATCAACCTCCCGTTTTATATTCTTTCTTATAAACAGCTAGGGTGGAAGTTTACGCTAAAGACCTTTGTAGCTGTTTTATTATTATCTGTTTTTGTTGAGTTTACACCTACATTTATTACGGTGAGCTTTTTAGATCCTATCTATTCAGCGGTGGTAGGTGGATTATTAATTGGCTTTGGTTTATTGATGTTATTTCGACATGGTGCAAGCTTGGGAGGATTAATGATTTTGGCGCAATTTTTAAATCAAAAATACAAGATTCCCATCGGTAAATTTCAAATGTCAGTGGACTTTGTAGTGTTGTTACTCGCTATTTTTATTGTAGATTGGCGCGCTATTTTACTCTCTATATTAGGAGCAACAGCATGTAATTTAATCCTGGTGATTAACCATAAACCAGGACGCTATAGTGGTAAGTAGACAATAATTTGAAGTGCTATTATTTCAAATCAATAGTTTATGATTAGCTTGATTAACGGATTTTACTTTTGTTCTGTTTATTTACCTTTATCATCTGCACGTGTGTTGTATCCAACAACGCTAATTATCATCTAATTTCTGTTTCAAAACGTTAAGGACTCTTCTATGAAAAAAAGTTTGTTAACTCTCTCCCTTATTGCTTCTTCGTTTCTCTCGCACAGTGTAATTGCTGATCCTAAAACACCAGGTACTCAAGCGGGTTATTCAACTGCTGAACTATTATCTCAGGGGATTCCTAATGATTTAAATACGGTATCCGTTGAAGCGTTAACTGAGGAGTTAAAAGGTAAA
Organism: Psychromonas sp. B3M02; assembly: GCF_003318165.1. Taxonomy (GTDB): domain Bacteria; phylum Pseudomonadota; class Gammaproteobacteria; order Enterobacterales; family Psychromonadaceae; genus Psychromonas. The sequence goes on along the minus strand of NZ_QOCB01000049.1, from coordinate 772 downwards.
CCAGCTATGTCGGTTGGTTTTGATATCGATGATACTGTTTTATTTAGTAGTCCTGTGTTTTATCGCGGCCAGCAAGAGTTTTCACCGGGTGGTTACTCATATCTTTCTAATCAACAGTTTTGGGATAAAGCGAACTGCGGCTGGGATGCCTTTAGCCAACCGAAAACCATCGCCAGTAAGTTGATTGCGATGCATCAAGCACGAGGAGACGATATCTACTTTATTACGGCTCGTACACCCTCTGATTGTGACTTTATGACAACTTATATTAAAAAGACTTTTGATATTAAACAGATGCACGACGTTATTTTCTCAGGAACAAGTAAAGAGGCTTATTTAAAAGCACCGTATATAAAACAGCATAATATTAAAATTTACTATGGGGATGCAGATGGTGACATTATCTCTGCTCGCCAAGCTGGTGCTGAAGGGATCCGTATTATGCGGGCAGCTAACTCAAGTTATAAGCCGTTACCAAAAAATGGATTATACGGCGAACGTGTTGTATTAGATTCGCAATACTAAATTAACCTTTTAAGTATGTTGATTGTAAACCACTCATTGAGTGGTTTTTTTTATGCCTGAAATATGTTCAAACTACTTCTTATACCAATTGTATTAAATAACTGATCTAAATTTTGCGCCGGAAAAATGGCTTAGTTTGAGGCGTAAGTTGATGTAAATGGTTGTTCCCTATACGAAACTTACAACGAAAAAATAAGTTGTTTTAACAAGTAAAATAGATCAGTTACTTACTATGATTGGTATAAGT
>NZ_QOCB01000041.1 GCF_003318165.1 Psychromonas sp. B3M02 | reverse complement strand
TTTTTATATAAAAATAATATATTAAAAGTCAAATAAATAAAAATTAAAAAATCGGGAACTTTTATTGATAAAAGCGTCTAACAAAAGGGTGATTATTTGGCATCATTTCTTCTTTCATCATTATAATCTTCTGAATTGGCTATACTCATTGTAGTGAATATTACGTTTTAGTCTTGATGTTAAGTTATTGGCTTTATTTGAAAATAAACCTTGCCAGTCATCTCTTTTAATTTACTTCGCCCTCTACTTTTAAAGGGTAGGTTCTATTGAATATTTTATACATAATGTTTAGGTGAAATATGAAATGTATCTTTATTGGCGGTGCTGACAGAAGCGGAACAACTATGTTGGCATCTTTGTTATCAACGATCAAAGATAGCGTTGTGACACCTGAGTCTTTATTTAAAACAGATATTCCATTTGAATATCCTATTTCAATTCACGCATACTCACAAAACCTTGCTGAGGATAAACGGTTCAAGCGTTGGAACACTGATATTAGTGAACTTAAGGATAAGGATTACTTGTCTTATAGCGAGGTTTATCATGATATCTTGAGCCTATATGCTCCAGATAAAAATGTAGGCTATTGGATCGACCACTCTCCTAATAACTTAATGTATGCAAAGTTACTTAATGCTACCTTTGAGGACTGTTATTTTATACATATCGTTAGAGACGGTAGAGCGGTTGCCCATTCTCAAATACCATTGGAATGGGGGGAAAATACTTTTTTACACTCATCTAGAGCTTGGTTAAATAAGATCCTTTATGGTTTTATCACTCAGACTTTATTCCCTGAAAAAACCATTTTAGTCAAATATGAAGACTTACTAAGGGACAGTGAAAAAGAAATAGCCAAAATATTAACCCTCTTGGGCAATCCAGAATTGGAAGAAGTCACATTAAAAGGTGATTTTGTGCCTGAATTTTCTAAAAAACAACATTCACTAGTGGGTAAAACACCCGATATAAGTCGTGCTAATGCTTGGCAAAGCAAATTAACCAATCAAGAGATTGCTGACTTTCAATATTATGCAGCGCATACTTTGGAGGTTTTAGGCTATGAGTTAATGGATACTGAAAATACTAAAGTAACCAAAGGACATATGATTAAACAGTTTTTAAAAGAGATGTGGTTTAAAAAGGTAGTTAACCCAAGACAATATAAGTTAAAAAGAAAACTGCATTAAAATTTTAAGTTTCAACTATATATTGGTTACTAGTTCAGAATGTATAGACTAATAGTTATATGAATACAGTTTAATCGTTCATATTATTTGGCCAACTGGTCGCCAGTTACTTCCTATGTGATTTTATCCTTCTTATTACTACTTGATTTTTTAACTAACAGATTTATCAATAAAAAATTACTCTGTTTAATTTTTGTTTTTATTCCTTGTATTATGTTGATGATTATAAATCTTAAAAGATGTTGTGCCTATTATTAGGTATTTGATTTTTATGGGTAAGTATCTCTTATGAGGTGTTTTTTATTGTGTTTATTTCAAATTGAAACGATAAGTTACTTTACTTGACTAAAGTTGATATTAATTACCAAAAAGAAGTGACAAAAGAGATCTAAATCACTAATATTTATTACTCAGTCATTATTTTTTGACAAAAGTAAAAGTAAATTATTGTTTTATATTGTAACGAAAAACGGCAAATATTTAGTATGTCTTTTGTTTTTGTAAACTACATTGTTAGCATTTTATAGATACCGTTTTGATTGTGATGGTCCAATAGCTATTTAGAGAAATTCGTTAGTGGTATAGGCGAAATATATCTTTTTAAGTAAATCGAGTTATTAAGTAAACATTAAACGATCATCAATTTAATTTTAAAAAATAAGTACAACGGATTGTATTTTTAGCTTTATGGCTAATAACCATAAATACGTTAAGTCAGGTAAATGGAATTTCTAATGAACAACATTTTTCCCTTTCTGTTTTATCCATTTACTTACTCTTTGGTTGATACTTACAGTTCCTAACCGAAAATTAACCTTTTAGATTCATAATCTATTAAGTTTTTTAATATTAATAAATAC
>NZ_QOCB01000146.1 GCF_003318165.1 Psychromonas sp. B3M02 | reverse complement strand
GCAGCATCACCCGACGCACTTTGCGCCGAATAAATACCTGTGACGGAAGATCACTTCGCAGAATAAATAAATCCTGGTGTCCCTGTTGATACCGGGAAGCCCTGGGCCAACTTTTGGCGAAAATGAGACGTTGATCGGCACGTAAGAGGTTCCAACTTTCACCATAATGAAATAAGATCACTACCGGGCGCTGAGAGATCCCCTCATAATTTCCCCAAAGCGTAACCATGTGTGAATAAATTTTGAGCTAGTAGGGTTGCAGCCACGAGTAAGTCTTCCCTTGTTATTGTGTAGCCAGAATGCCGCAAAACTTCCATGCCTAAGCGAACTGTTGAGAGTACGTTTCGATTTCTGACTGTGTTAGCCTGGAAGTGCTTGTCCCAACCTTGTTTCTGAGCATGAACGCCCGCAAGCCAACATGTTAGTTGAAGCATCAGGGCGATTAGCAGCATGATATCAAAACGCTCTGAGCTGCTCGTTCGGCTATGGCGTAGGCCTAGTCCGTAGGCAGGACTTTTCAAGTCTCGGAAGGTTTCTTCAATCTGCATTCGCTTCGAATAGATATTAACAAGTTGTTTGGGTGTTCGAATTTCAACAGGTAAGTTAGTTGCTAGAACCCATGGCTCCTTTGCCGACGCTGAGTAGATTTTAGGTGACGGGTGGTGACAATGAGTCCGTGTCGAGCGCTGATTTTTTCGGCCTTTAGAGCGAGATTTATACAATAGAATTTGGCATGAGATTGGATTGCTTTTAGTCAGCCTCTTATAGCCTAAAGTCTTTGAGTGACTAGATGACATATCATGTAAGTTGCTGATAGGTTTCCAGTTTTCCGCTCCTAGGTCTGCATATTGTACTTTTCCTCTTACTCGACTTAACCAGTACCAACCCAGCTTCTCAACGGATTTATACCATGGCACTTTAAAGCCAGCATCACTGACAATGAGCGGTGTGGTGTTACTCGGTAGAATGCTCGCAAGGTCGGCTAGAAATTGGTCATGAGCTTTCTTTGAACATTGCTCTGAAAGCGGGAACGCTTTCTCATAAAGAGTAACAGAACGACCGTGTAGTGCGACTGAAGCTCGCAATACCATAAGTCGTTTTTGCTCACGAATATCAGACCAGTCAACAAGTACAATGGGCATCGTATTGCCCGAACAGATAAAGCTAGCATGCCAACGGTATACAGCGAGTCGCTCTTTGTGGAGGTGACGATTACCTAACAATCGGTCGATTCGTTTGATGTTATGTTTTGTTCTCGCTTTGGTTGGCAGGTTACGGCCAAGTTCGGTAAGAGTGAGAGTTTTACAGTCAAGTAATGCGTGGCAAGCCAACGTTAAGCTGTTGAGTCGTTTTAAGTGTAATTCGGGGCAGAATTGGTAAAGAGAGTCGTGTAAAATATCGAGTTCGCACATCTTGTTGTCTGATTATTGATTTTTCGCGAAACCATTTGATCATATGACAAGATGTGTATCCACCTTAACTTAATGATTTTTACCAAAATCATTAGGGGATTCATCAGTACCGGGCGTATTTTTTGAGTTATCGAGATTTTCAGGAGCTAAGGAAGCTAAAATGGAGAAAAAAATCACTGGATATACCACCGTTGATATATCCCAATGGCATCGTAAAGAACATTTTGAGGCATTTCAGTCAGTTGCTCAATGTACCTATAACCAGACCGTTCAGCTGGATATTACGGCCTTTTTAAAGACCGTAAAGAAAAATAAGCACAAGTTTTATCCGGCCTTTATTCACATTCTTGCCCGCCTGATGAATGCTCATCCGGAATTTCGTATGGCAATGAAAGACGGTGAGCTGGTGATATGGGATAGTGTTCACCCTTGTTACACCGTTTTCCATGAGCAAACTGAAACGTTTTCATCGCTCTGGAGTGAATACCACGACGATTTCCGGCAGTTTCTACACATATATTCGCAAGATGTGGCGTGTTACGGTGAAAACCTGGCCTATTTCCCTAAAGGGTTTATTGAGAATATGTTTTTCGTCTCAGCCAATCCCTGGGTGAGTTTCACCAGTTTTGATTTAAACGTGGCCAATATGGACAACTTCTTCGCCCCCGTTTTCACCATGGGCAAATATTATACGCAAGGCGACAAGGTGCTGATGCCGCTGGCGATTCAGGTTCATCATGCCGTTTGTGATGGCTTCCATGTCGGCAGAATGCTTAATGAATTACAACAGTACTGCGATGAGTGGCAGGGCGGGGCGTAATTTTTTTAAGGCAGTTATTGGTGCCTAGAAATATTTTATCTGATTAATAAGATGATCTTCTTGAGATCGTTTTGGTCTGCGCGTAATCTCTTGCTCTGAAAACGAAAAAACCGCCTTGCAGGGCGGTTTTTCGAAGGTTCTCTGAGCTACCAACTCTTTGAACCGAGGTAACTGGCTTGGAGGAGCGCAGTCACCAAAACTTGTCCTTTCAGTTTAGCCTTAACCGGCGCATGACTTCAAGACTAACTCCTCTAAATCAATTACCAGTGGCTGCTGCCAGTGGTGCTTTTGCATGTCTTTCCGGGTTGGACTCAAGACGATAGTTACCGGATAAGGCGCAGCGGTCGGACTGAACGGGGGGTTCGTGCATACAGTCCAGCTTGGAGCGAACTGCCTACCCGGAACTGAGTGTCAGGCGTGGAATGAGACAAACGCGGCCATAACAGCGGAATGACACCGGTAAACCGAAAGGCAGGAACAGGAGAGCGCACGAGGGAGCCGCCAGGGGGAAACGCCTGGTATCTTTATAGTCCTGTCGGGTTTCGCCACCACTGATTTGAGCGTCAGATTTCGTGATGCTTGTCAGGGGGGCGGAGCCTATGGAAAAACGGCTTTGCCGCGGCCCTCTCACTTCCCTGTTAAGTATCTTCCTGGCATCTTCCAGGAAATCTCCGCCCCGTTCGTAAGCCATTTCCGCTCGCCGCAGTCGAACGACCGAGCGTAGCGAGTCAGTGAGCGAGGAAGCGGAATATATCCTGTATCACATATTCTGCTGACGCACCGGTGCAGCCTTTTTTCTCCTGCCACATGAAGCACTTCACTGACACCCTCATCAGTGCCAACATAGTAAGCCAGTATATACACTCCGCTAGCGCCCAATACGCAAACCGCCTCTCCCCGCGCGTTGGCCGATTCATTAATGCAGCTGGCACGACAGGTTTCCCGACTGGAAAGCGGGCAGTGAGCGCAACGCAATTAATGTGAGTTAGCTCACTCATTAGGCACCCCAGGCTTTACACTTTATGCTTCCGGCTCGTATGTTGTGTGGAATTGTGAGCGGATAACAATTTCACACAGGAAACAGCTATGACATGATTACGAATTCGAGCTCGGTACCCGGGAATTAAAGAGGAGAAATTAAGCATGGTGAGCAAGGGCGAGGAGGATAACATGGCCATCATCAAGGAGTTCATGCGCTTCAAGGTGCACATGGAGGGCTCCGTGAACGGCCACGAGTTCGAGATCGAGGGCGAGGGCGAGGGCCGCCCCTACGAGGGCACCCAGACCGCCAAGCTGAAGGTGACCAAGGGTGGCCCCCTGCCCTTCGCCTGGGACATCCTGTCCCCTCAGTTCATGTACGGCTCCAAGGCCTACGTGAAGCACCCCGCCGACATCCCCGACTACTTGAAGCTGTCCTTCCCCGAGGGCTTCAAGTGGGAGCGCGTGATGAACTTCGAGGACGGCGGCGTGGTGACCGTGACCCAGGACTCCTCCCTGCAGGACGGCGAGTTCATCTACAAGGTGAAGCTGCGCGGCACCAACTTCCCCTCCGACGGCCCCGTAATGCAGAAGAAGACCATGGGCTGGGAGGCCTCCTCCGAGCGGATGTACCCCGAGGACGGCGCCCTGAAGGGCGAGATCAAGCAGAGGCTGAAGCTGAAGGACGGCGGCCACTACGACGCTGAGGTCAAGACCACCTACAAGGCCAAGAAGCCCGTGCAGCTGCCCGGCGCCTACAACGTCAACATCAAGTTGGACATCACCTCCCACAACGAGGACTACACCATCGTGGAACAGTACGAACGCGCCGAGGGCCGCCACTCCACCGGCGGCATGGACGAGCTGTACAAGTAATCTAGACAGCGCTTTTCCGCTGCATAACCCTGCTTCGGGGTCATTATAGCGATTTTTTCGGTATATCCATCCTTTTTCGCACGATATACAGGATTTTGCCAAAGGGTTCGTGTAGACTTTCCTTGGTGTATCCAACGGCGTCAGCCGGGCAGGATAGGTGAAGTAGGCCCACCCGCGAGCGGGTGTTCCTTCTTCACTGTCCCTTATTCGCACCTGGCGGTGCTCAACGGGAATCCTGCTCTGCGAGGCTGGCCGGCTGCAGGCATGCAAGCTTGGCACTGGCCGTCGTTTTACAACGTCGTGACTGGGAAAACCCTGGCGTTACCCAACTTAATCGCCTTGCAGCACATCCCCCTTTCGCCAGCTGGCGTAATAGCGAAGAGGCCCGCACCGATCGCCCTTCCCAACAGTTGCGCAGCCTGAATGGCGAATGGCGCTGATGTCCGGCGGTGCTTTTGCCGTTACGCACCACCCCGTCAGTAGCTGAACAGGAGGGACAGCTGATAGAAACAGAAGCCACTGGAGCACCTCAAAAACACCATCATACACTAAATCAGTAAGTTGGCAGCATCACCCGACGCACT
>NZ_QOCB01000006.1 GCF_003318165.1 Psychromonas sp. B3M02 | reverse complement strand
GTGGAAGGTGTCCACTTTTGCGGGTGAAGATCAGCTAAAACAGTGGGTTACGTTTCGCTTCGCTACACATTTAAACCCACTGTTTTAGTCCGCTTAGTGCGGCGTTATACCTAAGTTTGTTTATTGAGAGTGGGCTTTTTATCAAAAGGAGTATTGAGTGAGTTTTATAGAAAAATTAAATAATATTTGGGAAGAAAATGATTCATTAGTTTGTGTTGGCTTAGATCCTGATATGGATCGTTTTCCTGCTAGTTTACGTAACGTTCCAGACGCAATTTTTAAATTTAATAAAGAAATCATTGATGCTACCCACGATTTAGTTTGTGCATTTAAACCACAAATTGCTTATTTTTCTGCTGAGTCAGCAGAAGCTCAACTTGAAAAAACAATCCAATATATTCAAAGTGAATATCCTAAAATACCAATAATTTTAGACTCTAAGCGTGGTGACATTGGTAGCACTGCTGAAAAATACGCGGTAGAAGCATTCGAACGTTATAAAGTAGATGCTGTGACAGTGAATCCTTATCTTGGCTTTGACTCAGCTGAGCCATTTCTTAATTATAAAGAGAAGGGCACAATTCTACTTTGCCGAACTTCTAATTCAGGCGCTAATGACTTCCAAGATCTGGAAGTTGATGGAATGCCCTTATATATAAAAGTCGCCTCACTAGTTAGTGATAAGTGGAATTATAACAATAATTGCCTGCTTGTTGTTGGGGCTACATGGCCATCCCAAATGTCAGAGGTTCGTTCTATAGTTGGTGATATGCCTTTCCTAGTTCCTGGTGTTGGTGCGCAAGGTGGTGATATTGAACCTTTAGTTAAAGCGGGAAAAACCGAAAATGGAACTGGCTTAATTATTAGTTCATCTAGAGGCGTTATCTATGCTAGTGATGGAGATGATTTTGCCAGCAAAGCTAGAGAAGCTACTTTAAAACTTCGCTCAGATATCAATTTATATCGAAAATAGGTATAACAAGTGGAAGGTGTCCACTTTTGCGGGTGAAGATCAACTAAAACAGTTGGTTAGGTTTCGCTTCGCTACACATTATAACCAACAATTTTAGTCCGCTTAGCGCGGCGTTGAGGCTGTAGAATTTCTCCCCAAAGAGCGTATTTACGTTCTTTTTTATAATTACTCATTGTATAAAAAACAACCTTGATTGAACTTCCCTCTGTGATCAAATAGCTATTATTCGCTCAGAGTTAAACGTGATGGCACTCTTTTAAAGTAAAGAGGCAAACCTGACTTATCTTGCCAAAGTAAATTCATTCCGATTGATTTCGCACAGCAAATTATCCCTGGTAGAGCTATGGGGCACCCAAAAGCTTTGACCAGTCCAAGAAGATTTTCGTGTCCTTAATTACTCCACTTAACCATTGCTTTAAAAGTGACGAAACATGTTTTGACTTTGGGGCGCTGGGAGAGTTAGCCGGCAGGCTAGTATTACGAGCGGAAGAGCTCTGCTATTCCTTTTTTTAACCTGCATGTTTTAATGTTTTAGGTTAATACCTTTCACCTTTCACCTTTAACCTTTAACCTTTAACCATTCCCTAACCTTAATTTATCCAACCTAATAAGTGCCACCACAAGTAATCCAGTGGCATTAATATAATAAGGGTGATCAGTGCTAATGGTAGGGTGATTTTTAACAAACTAGCGAGTGATTCTTTGGCCAGTTGCATCGCAATAATCAACGGGGCAACTTGGTAAGGGAAAATAACCGTAGAGAAACCGATCACCTGTGTCATTAATACAGCGGGAACTGAAAAACCGGTTGCTTGTGCAAAATCAGCCGCCATGGGGGTTAATACTGTTGGCACTCCTGGGGTAGTGGTCACCAAGCCTGTTACTGTTGAAATTAATGATAGCGACATAAAGCTTAAAAAAGTATTTTCAACGGATTCAGGTAGTAGGTGGATAAATGCTTCACCCATGGTCTCTCCCACACCGGATACATTTACCAAAGTACCTAAACCTAGCGCAGCAGAGACAAATATCACCGTGCCAAAATCGATTGAGCTATTAAATTTCTTTGGTTCTAAAACACCGAATTTAGGCATTAATAAAAGAATCGCCGCCACTAAACCCACCCAAGCGGCATTGATGCCATGCAGTGAGTCAGTGACCCAAAATAGTAGGGTAATGCTTAAAATGATTAATACTTTTAATTGTAATTTATGATCAAACTCTGTGTTTTGTTGTTCTGATTGTGCTGAATTTTCAGATGCGTTAATGGTGGCTGGAAAGAGTTTTAAGACTAACCATATTAATGCCAAAGACTTCACTAGGCCTAATACTGGAAAGTGCAGTAATAAGTATTCCATGTAACCAAAGTGCACATTAAACAAATTCTCACTGGAGCCCGCTAGAATCATATTGGGAATATTAGCTGGTAATACCGCAAAGCTTGGCATGTTACAGGCAATGGCTAGCGCTGTTGCAATACCACGACGACCATTACTTCCTCGAGCAAATCCTACTTTTTCTGCCAGTGCCATGCCTATTGGAATCAAGACCACGGCTCTGCCAATGGAAGAGGGCATAATAAACCCTAGCAAGATAGCGCTGACCACTAACCCTGCTATCAGGCGTGGATAGCTGATGGTGAGGTGCGGTGCGATAATCGCAGCTAGTCTTTTATCTAATCCTGATGACGAAATAGCTGAGCCAATAATAAAGCCTGCAATAATTAACCAGACGGCTGTAGAGCCAAAACCTGCGAATAATAAATTAGGTTCAATTAATTGCAGTGTAATGGTTAACGCAAAGAAAATTAAACCAGTTAAGAAGGGAGGAAATAATGAAGCACTCCAACAGGTAAGAGTAATTAAAATGACCGCAGCGCTGTAGGAAAATGCAACAGGCTGGTTAGCCATGGGGAATAACATGATATAAACAGCGAACAGGATAAAGGCGAATGCGATTAACTTTTTAATGCTGATTTTATTTTCCACTTGTGCATCCTTAATCATGAAAATGTTGGTAATTGGGTCATTGATGGTTATGATAATCCAACCTTGATGACGTTTTAAGTGTGATTTATGACAAAAGATATTCATAAGGCGACAACATTGCCACCTAGTGATATGGCATACATAGTCGACCCAGAACAACCAGTGCTTACACATGGGAGAAATATGCAGGCAGAGGCTGGTATGGTGGCGCATGATCATCCGCGTGGACAGTTGTTATGGTCAGAGCAAGGTATCCTTAGAGTAAGTGGTGAAGAGTCTGTATGGGTCGTTTCATCTACACATGCTATGTGGATACCTGGTGGAATTACCCATCAAGTGAGTAGTGAAACGGACACTAAAATCCGCAACCTCTATATTGACCCTTTTTATCCAGTTAGAAAGTTTGAAAAGAATATTGCCATGTTAACCATGACACCATTAATGCAAGAGATTATTTTGCGTTTAGCTGAACAGAAAAATTTGTTAACGGAACAGCGACTTAAGCATTTGGGCCTAGTGGCGATAGATGAGTTAGAAATATTAGAAAGGAGTGATGTGTATATTCATTCCGGTAAAGACCCACGTTTGCAACGCTTGGTGAGTTATATGGTGCAGCATCCACAACAAACCTTATCTTTAGTTGATTTATCAAGTTTAGCGGGAGCCAGTGTTCGAACGATGGAACGTTTATTTAAAGCTGAAACTGGGATGACTTACCGACAATGGCGGAGTCGTTTTAAATTGATGAATGCCCTAGGACAGTTAAACGAAGGGCAGAGCACTACGGCAGTAGCGCACCAGTTAGGGTATAAAAGTGTCAGTAGTTTTATTCATGCTTTTAAAATGCAGTTTGGTTTTACACCACAAGCCTATGCAAGCAGAAATTAATGCTTGTGATTGGTATTATATAGGCGTTTTAGGTTGCCTGTTTTACAGTGATTGATAACCGATAAATTATAAAAAGAAATACAACACGTGTACTCAGTGTTGTATTTCCACTTTCTTTAATCGCAGCAGTATTACATTGAAATACCACGGCCGATTGAGGTGATTGGGCCTGTTGGTTTACCTGTTGGTGAGCCGGTTTCCTGTTCTAGGGTTAACTCGAACAATTGGTTTTCAGTGAGTGGTGGTAGCTTGTTGATATCAACTTTAAGCGTTTCGCCTTTTTTCACTAAACCCAATGAGACTGGCGCATCCCAACCTTCTGCTTTAGTCCAAAACTGTAATGCTTTCCCTGCTGGTATTTCTACCGCACCTAACGGTACTAGTTGCATTTGGTTACTGTGACTCGTTTGTATAACCCAACCTGGTGTTTTATTTTCTGGTTGTACTAACACAGCAATATAAGTGGGTTCACTGAGTACCGGTGCTGCAGTGTGTAATTTAATACCAAGTACCATAGCTAGCACGAAGCATGCCATTGAGATACCACGCCATAACACTAAGTTTTGCCAGAAAGAGGCAATCGGATTTGTGCTTGCTTGAGTGATGGGTTTAGGTGGCTGCTCAAGCTCATCTAAACTACGTTCAATACGAGCTGATAGCGGTTGAGGTGCTGCGACAGGTTCAAGTCGATCAGTAATCGATAAAAAGTGTGCTTGCCATTGATTCACTTCTTTTTGTAGCTCTGGACTGTTGGCTAAACGTTGTTCAAATGCACTTCTTTTTTCTACTGTTAGTGTACCAAGCACATATTGGCCTGCTAACTGGTCATCTATATTAGGAGTTTTTGGTGTTTCTTTATTCATTTTAAACACTCCTTTAAAGCATTCAGACTGCGCTTGATCCATGATTTTACGGTGCCAAGAGGTTTATCAATCAATTTAGCAATTTCATCTTGTGTATAGCCGTCAACATAAGCGTGTAACACGCATAATTTACGCTCTGGCTCTAAGTACTCTAAACAGGTTTGTAAAGACGCTTGAGCAAGGTGATCTTCGGCTAATGCCTGCATTTCATTAGATTCTTCTGCGGAGGCCAGTACTTGGTTATCACAGAGATCGAGTAAAAAATCTGGTTCAGCCAATACTTGGCGATTTGTATGTTTTAACGCATTCAACGCTAAGTTACGGGTTAATGTGTACACCCATCCGCGTGCAGAACCAAGTTCTTGATGGTAAGAGTTTGCATTTTTCCAAATCTTAATAAAGGCATCATGCACAACGTCTTCCGATAACGGGCGGTTTTTTAAGATTCGCAACACCACTGTAAGTAATCTTGATGCTTCTTGTTCATACAGCTGTCTTAACGCGTGCCGATCGCCTTGAGCGCATTGGTGCAGAACGCCTTCATAATCAAATCCTGTTGATGATGACACATTATTTCCCTAATGAAAAAAAGCCCAGTATACGTAACTGGGCGTTTTAAGTCATTACTTAGAAACTATTTCTAAGGGGTGACAATTAATTTATTTTGCTTTCCAGAATAAGTATTCACCAGAGTAGTTAACCACTACTTTATGACCCAGTTTATCCATATTACAACCTGTTTCAGGCGCTGCGCCACCACTGAGATTAATACGTTGGATGTAAGTAACATCTTTTAATGCGCCAGGACGCTCAGATTCATTTGCTTTCACTAACTGCATTGGAATGCTGCCTTTAGCTGAAGGAGATACTGCAAGTTGTTTACCTGTAATTGATGAACCGTCAAGCGATTCCCATGTTGCTGGTGGACCAAAGTACGATACTAAATGGTTACCTTTGTTGTCACTTAAGATGGCACGCGGACCTGCAAATGCCCATTTTGCTTTTTCTTCATCTGATGTATCTACTTTACATTCCCAAGTGATGTTCCCTTTTGCAGCAGTAAACATAGCGACCATGTTACCTGCCGGTACACGTACTTCACTTGGTAAGTTTTCTTGAGAAAAAGAACCTGCATAAGATTGCGTCGCTGCCATCATTAAGGCTGATGCTGCTGTGATTTTTAGTGCTTTTAACATGTATTGATTTTTCATTGTCGTTTCCCTATCTATTGGTAAATGTCGAATTTGAAAAACAGCTGTTTTTCTACTGTTATTAGGTACTACAATCGACAAGCTGATTTGGATGCAGTGAAAATGAAATAAAGTTAAATTATTTTTGAAATAGTGGGATTTTTGCTGATAAATATACGTTACTTTTTTATTAAGTTATTGAATTTTAATTAATATATGTTGGATTCAACTAAATGATTATTTTTTTAAAATTAACTGAAACTCAAGTGTTTTGTCAGTGATAAGTGCTGATTTACTGATAACATGGCTCATTTTATTTTTTGTTTAAGTCATTAAGCATTGTTTAATGACTTAGTGTGTAATTGGTAACGTAATATTCGTTGCTCATTACTTTCAGAACAAAAGTCGCCTAAATATTGCCCTCCACATTTTTCTATTAATCGCTTACTGGCGATATTTTTATCAGAACAAGTGATCAGTACCTTATCATTGACTACATGGGTGAGTACCCAATTGAGCATGCTGTAAGCAATGCCATTTTTTCTGGCAGTTGGGAGTGTCTCGAAACCAATATGACCTGTTATACCAATTGTATTAAATAACTGATCTAAATTTTGCGCCGGAAAAATGGCTTAGTTTGAGGCGTAAGTTGATGTAAATGGTTGTTCCCTATACGAAACTTACAACGAAAAAATAAGTTGTTTTAACAAGTAAAATAGATCAGTTACTTACTATGATTGGTATTATATTCTCTATCTTTTCATTGATGCCATGACGGACTCTTATTGACCCCAAAATATGCGCCGACTTAATACAGAAGTATGTGGTGATAGCAGGCCAATGTGCGGGTAATTGTTTACCTTCAGCATAAGCTAAGCGCTTTTTAAAATAAGCTTGATGATCTTCAATGGTAGACGAATATAAATGTAACCCGTCATCAGCACATTGTTTTGCATAGGCTAGAAAGGCATCTAAATGACTGATATTTGCTTGTATGATTTGCATATAATAATGACGCTTATTGTGATGGACGTTGTAGAAATATCTCATGTTATTAACAACTACATAGTATAGCTGTCAATCGAATATCGCCAATACAATATAGCCACTCATTAAGGGGGAAGGTGTAAACACCGCTGTTCGGAGGAAGCCGAGTCTAGCAATGTATTGTCTGAAGCAATCACCGGTCTGCCTAGGTATCTCTTTATATATTTTCTCAAATCCACACTCATATAACTTTTTACAATCATCGCTTTCATTACACTATTCTTTTAATAATATTGTATGAATAGTGTTTTTGATGAATAAATAATTCAATGCTCTCATTCAATAGTGATTGCTTCGCTGGTTATGATGTTAATTTTTCCCTAGTAGATTGCATTATTTTGTCGTTGATATGAACGAAAGATATTGTATTTATTCTTTACAACATATTGAAATATTGTTTTTTCTGCGTTATTTGTGTTTTATTTTTTTTGTCATGACAGAAGTAGAGGTGAAATAGCGCTTCAATAATATTAACAGTGATATTGGCGATATATTATAAATTTATCTATATTTTTCAGTTGTTTATTGTTTTTTAGTTTAGTTCATTTTTTAAACGCTCAATTATCTGTAAATGTGATCATTGAAGTTTCAATTAGTTATAATTTTGTTTTTGGTCGCTTTTTGCTCTCGAATTGGTTGTTAAGTATTACAAATTGTCTAATCCTAGGTCGCGCATTTTATGCGATAGACAAGGCTAAATTAATCAATGATAGGAGGTTATTGCTTTACCACTTCTATGGAATCTAATACTTAAGGAAATCTTTTATGCAACTCAAAACAAAACTGAGATATACAACAGCACTTGTTGCTGCATTATCCGTCACTGTTATCCCAGCAGCTAGTGCTGCATCTGTTAGCATTGTAAATGCTGGATTTGAAGATGGTTTCACCAGCGATAGCTGGATAGATACAGATCCATCTTCGATCTCTAGTGATCAACGTAGTGGCTCTAAAGCGGCTAAGATCACGGGTGATGGCGGTAAGTTTGAACAAGATGTATCAGTTGAAGCGAATACGGATTATGCACTAACAGCGTATATCAAAGGCACGGGTAAAATAGGCGCAACCGTTAACGGTACACGCTATACACGCACAGGTGGTGGCGATGATTATGAGCTTGTTACCGCAACTTTTAACTCAGGATCTGCTACTACTATTACTATTTTTGGTAATTATTATGGAGCTGAAGCGCGTTTTGATGATTTTGCATTAACCAGTACAGGTACAACTGAAGTGGTTGAGGAGAGTATAGAGTCAGGTACCTGTAGTGGTAATGTTTCTTTAGCGATAGATTCAGCCAGCGATGATGGTACCAATGACGGCCATGGCCCTGAAAATGCGATTGATAAAAATACTTCAAGTGATTCACGTTGGTCATCAAAAGGGATTGGTAAAGCAATCACTTTTGATTTAGCAGGTGAAGCCACTGTAAAAGAGTTGGCAATTCAATGGTATAAAGGGGATCAACGTAGTAATTATTTTGATATAGAGACTTCAACGGATAACAGTAACTGGTCCTCTGTGTATGCAGGTGGTATTTCATCAGGTAATGATGCGAGTTATGAAACTATCGATGTCACAGATTCAGAAGCACGTTATGTACGCGTTACTGGTTCGGGCAATTCAGCAGGCTCTACCTGGAATAGTATTATTGAAGCGCAGGTATTGGGTTGTTCTGATGATGGTGTTGAAGAGGCTAGCACGGAAGAAACAACCGAGGAAACTGAAGAATCAACAGTTGAAGAAACATTTGTCGGTAGTTGTAATATTGATATGTCAATTTGGGGTTATACCACGGGTGATGGTGTCTCCATGAATGATGTAGAAGACATTCAAGACTTAGTAGATAACAAAACATTAGGCTCCAATGGTGCAGAAGAGATCACGTGGGATGATGGGTGCCCAACCTTTACCGTCGCTAATGATGCTGCAAGTTCTGGTGGGTCAACTTATCCTCGCTCTGAATTACGAGAGTTAATGGCAAGGTATACAGATGGCGGTGACGCAAATGTTAAAGGCTTTACTAAAAATAATTGGGTAACCAGTGAAGCTTCTGACAGTAATCAAGACTTGGTGGGCGGTGTTAATGGCAATATGAAAGCGACATTAATTGTTAATACTGTCTCCGTTGATGCGGACAGTGAAGACCAAATTGGTCGTATTATTGTGGGCCAAATCCACGGCGAAGACCATGAGCCGGTGAAAATTTATTACCGAAAATTGCCTGAACACGATAAAGGTTCAGTGTTCTTCACCGTTGACGACTCTAGTGGTGACCCCGGTGATCGTATTAACGTCATTGGTTTCACTGATAAAAATGATACTGATGAAGATGCAAGCGGAGACCCAGTTGAGCCAGAAAATGGGATTGCTTTGGGTGATGAGTGGAGCTATGAGATTGACCTCACTGGTGATCAGTTGAAGGTAACGGTATGGCATGATGGCTATACTTATACCACTGCTGATTCTATCGAGTACACTAAAACACGGTCTAAGCAGTTAATCCGTGTATCAAGTGACACCGATGCGATTACAATTGATGACTTTTATGCAGATGATTACATGTACTTTAAAGCCGGTTTATACAACCAAAATAAAACAGGAACAAGCTCTCCTGACTATGCATCGGTTACTTTTAAAGTGATTGATGTTAGCCACTAATAAGGCTTGTATTATTATTAACTCAGTTATTTTATAACAAGTATTTTATACGCAATATGATGCTCACCCACTTTAG
>NZ_QOCB01000075.1 GCF_003318165.1 Psychromonas sp. B3M02 | reverse complement strand
TTAATACAATTGGTATAAGAGGTATTCAGACACTTCAAAAACATGATTGAAGTATCTAACGTTTTTGTTTGTAAACTGACGGTAGTTGAAACGCTTACTCTAAATACTTTGTACCGATAAACGCTTCACTAAAGTAGGAGAGAAAATACTCGTATCTGGGGTGTATGGTTCTTTTTTGGTTAACTTTAAGGTCAACTCCGTGGCTTGTTTTGCCATCATTTCAATAGGGTAATTTATGGTGGTCAATTTAGGGTATACATAACGAGAAATTAAACCATTATCAAAACCAACAATGGACATTTGAGCTGGCACACTAATATTACTTTCCTCTAATGCACTCAAGGCACCTGCGGCCATAAAATCGTTATAGGTCACTACCGCACTAATATCAGTATTCTTAGACAGTAATTCAATCATTGCGGATTTTCCTCCCTGATCATTACTATCTGCAGCAGCAATATAATGAGCAGGACAATCCAACTTATAATCTTTTAATGCTTGTAAATAACCCGCTTGTCGCTCCGAAGCATCATCAATTTTATGATTCGAATTAATGTAGACAATGTGTTGATGGCCACTGTTAATCAAAAACTCTGTGGCCATGTAAGTCCCTTTAAAGTTATCAAAGGCAATACAACGATCAGCAATCTCAGGAATATAACGGTTAATCAATACTAAACCAGGCACCTCTTTTGCAAAACCTATTAGCTCTTCAGCACTTAACGCCTTAGCATGGATAATTAATGATTCTCTACAACTATTAATCAACAGTTCAATAGCCTCTCTTTCGCTATCCGCATCATGGTAACCATTACCAATTAATAGATGTTTATTATGCTCGCGGGCAACTTGGTCAACGGATTTAATCAGTGCCCCAAAGAATGGGTCTGAAATATCACTGACTAGCACGCCAATGGTATTAGAGTTTTTGCTAACCAAAGCACGGGCATTGACATTAGGGCGATAGCCCAGTTTTTTCATCGCAGTACGTACTGCTTTGATCGATGCTTTACCTGCTTTTGGTGAATTATTAACAACACGAGATACCGTTGCAATGGACACACCCGCTTCTCTCGCGACATCTTTAATTGTTGCCATTTTACCCTCTTAAAAGCTGTTTATTGATTACCTTTACACAAAGGTAACTCATTACCTATTGAGAATCTTGATGGCAATTCCTAACCTAGTGATTAAACGAATGAACTTAAATACAAGCGCTAAACTTTACCTAGTAAAAATAACCTACTCTGGCTGTAAGTTAATGTAAATGTTTGTTCATTTTATGAAACTATAAAAAACTAATGACTTATTCTAGCCAATAAAGTAGATCAATGAACGACTGTCATTAATATTGTTATACGTTATCAGTATTTAAAATTAGAAGATGCTACTCAGCTCCAGTTTATTTG
>NZ_QOCB01000090.1 GCF_003318165.1 Psychromonas sp. B3M02 | reverse complement strand
GGCCACTCGGGAACCCCTCCGTTATTTCGAGGAGCATAATATCAGAAAATAGTTACATGTGAAGATTAAATTTAAAAAAACATTAAATAAAATCAGCTTGTTGCCGATAAATACATAAGTGAACATTAAAACAGCAACAGGACGCTACACGTCAGTATGAATATTGAACAACTTAAACAACAAGCGGTGATTAATGAGTGGCAGTTAGGACAACAGTTAAATACTGCTGTGCATGCTGGTACCCGCGATAAGTTTAATTTGTTACTGAGCTTTTTATCCGATGATGCACGTGACTTCGCGCAATTTGATGTTAAAAGCAACCCAGAGCTTGTGTCAGAAGAGCAGGACCTAAGAGCCTACTTCGAGTTACCTGCAACTCAGCCGTTATTAGATAGTGGCCCGTCTAGTACTTTATTGGCTGAATTAAACCAAGATCTACATCAAGGGCAACTTGCAGATATTCGATTAAAACAGTTATTAACCAATGAGGCGCTATTTGCAAGGAATGAGCAGGGCGTTTTACCCGCGGATATTCTTGATAACTTACCCCTACATAAAAAACTACGAGTGGATACAGCTACTCAAGCAAAAACATTCACCAGCGAACCTCTACAAGAAGGTTTACCCGGCATAGATGCAAGCCTGTTAGATGAATATAAAAATTTAGATTTAGATAATAACCCACTAAAAGTAACACAACCTAGATATTGAAATGAGTAATACTTTATGTCGATTTTACGTACTTTCTGTTAATTAATATGAGGTTATTGGTAGAGTAGTAGATTATCAATAAGGACCTGACAAAACGTGCCAGTTGAACTTCACTTAACCAGTGCTGTCAAAGGGGCAACTTAACTAGCATTATATTAACGGTATCCAATGTAACTAAGTCTTTCAAATGAGCCTTTTAAATAAGTCATTGGTTATTAATATAGTGTGAATTAGTTTTGTTTTTATATATTCAAAATAGGAAAATATCTATGGGAAACAAAATGCCTAAAAGTGCGGTGAAAAAAATCGCTATGCTGACAGCAGTCGCATCGCTCACCTCTGCTTTATCTGCTTGTGTTGGTAGTAATGCGGTCACGGATAAAGTGATGCAGTTTAACTTAGAAGTAGTGGACAATCGTTACGCGCGTGGTGGTGTTAATATCTTATTATTACCTGTTTATGCCCTAACATTAGCCGTGGATGTTGTGGTCTTTAACTCATTGGAGTTTTGGACGGGTAAAAACCCATTAAACGGTAGCCCACATATTTTCGACTCGGAAGTGAAAACCCAATACAAAATTAATGAAAATTTAGACCCATCATTAAGAAAAGCACCGCTAAAACCATTATCTAATAAAAAAGGTGATACTGATGCTGATGATGAAAAAGCCGTGTATTCCGTACAAGTAAACCCAGTTAATGAAAATACTATCGACTACGATATTGTTTATACAAATGGCGAAAAAGCAGTTTTACGTGGTGAAAAAGTAGGGGAAGAGGTGACTTTCTCATTAAATGGAGAAGTGGTTACAACGGCATCAATGAATGAATTGTCGTCATACATGGCTAAGCAGCAACCACAATCTTAATCGACGGTGATGCTACTTTTTAGCTTAATAGATAATAAAAAACCTTAACAATTGTTAAGGTTTTTTTGTTTTTAATCTAATACCAATCATAGTA
>NZ_QOCB01000062.1 GCF_003318165.1 Psychromonas sp. B3M02 | reverse complement strand
ACACTGAAGTGGTCGTTGCTAAAGCCAGTAAGCCGGTTAACCCTACAATTAAATGTTTCATCATTATAGTTTCCCGTGAGTTTGTGGCTAATACCAATTGTATTAAATAACTGATCTAAATTTTGCGCCGGAAAAATGGCTTAGTTAGAGGCGTAAGTTGATGTAAATGGTTGTTCCCTATACGAAACTTACAACGAAAAAATAAGTTGTTTTAACAAGTAAAATAGATCAGTTACTTACTATGATTGGTATTATATTCTATCCATTGTAACAAATTCTAAATCATAGGCATTTTTTTCGTCCGCAGCATAATGCTCACTACTGACCTTTTGCCATTGACCTTGTGCTTGATAGTCAGGGAAATGTGTATCTCCCTTAGTTTTTAAATCAATCAAAGTCAAATATAAACGATTAGCAGACGCTAAAAAGTGCTCGTAAATGGTTGCTCCACCAATAATCATCACTTCATCAACACCTTCGGCCGCAGCAATCGCTTGCTCTACGGTAGTAACGCAAGTCACTCCTTCAATAGTTAAGTTTGCATCTCTTGATAACACGATATTCAAACGCCCCGGTAGCGCGCGACCAATTGAATCATAGGTTTTTCTCCCCATGATCACAGGTTTACCTAAAGTGGTTTTCTTAAAGTGCTGTAAATCAGCAGGCAAGTGCCAAGGCATATCGTTATCTAACCCAATTACGCGATCTTCAGCCATTGCTACTATCATTGAAATTTTCATCTAAAGTCCAAAATGTAAAGTGAATATATAATTTGAATAGACTAAGTTTAACAATTAAGTTTTAGAATTCATCTATTTAATTATTATCTACAAAGGATAATTCTTACTCAGGTTATGCTACAGTCATATTATAGTTAATACTAAAATAGGAAGCCTATAATGCTTACTTCACTAAAGAAAATTGCAATTCCCTTTTTAATCATTGTTATTTTTATCTCATGGATACTTTCAATTTGGTGGGGGTGGATGCCGTCATCATACAATGTGAAGTCACGCGTTCAACAAGCGGCACAAGCTGAAAATGTGAAGTTAGTGCCAGGCTACGCGACTGTTACTACTTTAATTGATATGACTGAATGGCTAGTCAATAAACCTGGTGGTTTATTATCTAACGATGTCACTCCTCCTGGTTTAATCATGGATAATATGCCAGCCTTTGAATATGGTGTACTGGAGCAGGTACGTGACTTAGCATTAGTCATGCGTTTAGACTTTAGTCGCTCTCAATCACAATCCACGGGTGATAAAGACCTAGAAACAGCACAAAATAAAGTGAATATTTCGCATAAAAATTGGGTGTTACCAAGTGCTGAAAATGAGTATAAAGATGCGATTAAAGCGTTTAACCGTTACCGCACTCGTTTAAGCGCAGAAGATGAAACTGAAGCTCAGTTTTACACTCGTGCGGACAACCTGAGTGATTGGTTACGTGAAATTGAAAAGCGCCTAGGCTCCATCTCACAAAACTTAAGTGCCAGTGTGGGTAATGATATATTCGATACTAACTTGGCAGGTGATACAACAGCGAAACAATCAACAAGAACCTCTGAAGAATTAAAAATACAAACCAGTTGGTTTAAAATTGATGATGTATTTTATGAAAGCCGTGGTTCAACGTGGGCTATTTTGCACTTCTTAAAAGCTGTTCAAATTGACTTTGCTGATGTATTAGAAAAGAAAAATGCCACAGTTAGCTTAAAACAGATCATCCGTGACCTTGAAGGTACCCAACAAGCCGTATGGAGCCCAATGGTATTAAACGGTAGTGGTTTTGGCTTCCTAGCAAACCATTCGTTAGTAATGGCCAACTACGTTTCACGTGCAAATGCTGCTTTAATAGACCTAAGACGTTTATTAGAACAAGGTTAAGCACTTAACCGCTAGTTATCTGGCCGCTTGTTCTACAAGTGGCCCCCTAACAAAAAACACTCAAACTCTACTAACTATAAAAGTTAATCTAAAGGCGTACTATGACCACTTTTTATCTCTTTAACTGAGATACTGGAATGTAAACCACTCACTCCTTGAATACGCCTTAATTGATGAATACGTTGATAATACTCATCTAAGTCTTTGGCAATAATTTGCACAATATAATCTGCATCTCCGGTAATACAATGACACATTGGGATCCAATTAGTGTTGGATACAAACTCCTCAAAGAGATCAGTGCTCTGCTCCGCATGACTCCCTAAAGACACCTGCGTAAACCCACTTACCCCAAACCCTAATTTTTTATGGTTTAGCACCGCACTATATTCTTTAATATAGCCCTGTTCTTCTAGTTTTTTCCAGCGACGCCAACAGGGTGTTTCACTGAGGTTAATTTTTTCAGACAGTTTGCTATTACTAATACGCCCATCAGCTTGAATGTATTTCAATAAAGATAAATCTGTCGCGTCAATCTCACCGTTAGGGTTTTCTTTCTTATTCATAACTCACCAAGAAATATTATGCTCGTAATAAACATTATCATAGCCTAATTAGCAACTTAATTCCTAAACAAACAGATACACTATTAACCATAAAATAATCTCCGTCATACTAGGAAACCACTCTATGGATATTCAAGTTGCTATTGCCTTTATCTTTTTTGCTATCTCAATGTCATTAACTCCAGGAGGCGGAAATATTACGCTATTGGGCATATCTAATCGCCATGGTTTTAGTGCAGCTCTGCCCTTTGTTGCTGGTACAGCTTTTGGGGTATTAGTGATTTTTGCAGGTGTCAGTGCAGGTTTATTGGAAGTATTAACGCACTATCCAAGCATCTACCTAACATTAAAATTGTTAGGGGCAGCTTACCTTCTTTATGTGGCTTGGTGCATGGCAAGTTTTCAATTTGAAGAAGTGAATAGTGAAACTAAATCACCAGGATTTTTGAGTGGCTTTGGTATTCAAGTCTTAAACCCAAAAGCCTGGGTTGCAGCTATGACCGCCTTTTCACAATTTATTAATCTATCTGGAGATTACAATACACAAGTCATGACCATTACCAGTGTATTTCTAGTGATAATGACGTTATGCACTCTATCTTGGGCTTATTTTGGTGTGATGATGAAAAAATTACTACGCTCACCGCAACAAATATTAATCGTGAATAGAGTACTCGGCTTAACCTTAGTGATCACAGTTGTATTTATGTTAAGCAATTAATACCAATTATGTTAAGCAATTAATACCAATT
>NZ_QOCB01000084.1:846-1548 GCF_003318165.1 Psychromonas sp. B3M02 | reverse complement strand
AGCAGGTATGGGTTATGAACTTGATGCAATAGCAGCCGTAGTCGTTGGTGGTACTAGCTTGGCAGGCGGTCGTGGTTACATTATGGGAACCCTGATAGGGGCCTTAATTATTGGTGTGTTGAATAATGCACTCAACTTATTGGATGTATCTTCATACTTCCAAATGATAGTAAAAGCAGCGGTCATTTTATTAGCCGTATTAGTAGATAACAAACAGAAATAAACTTTAAATTTTTAAACTAAAAAAGGAAAGTCCAATGAAAAAGTTAACAACATTAATTTCAGCGGCAGTGATATCAGCAACATTCAATGCAGGTGCGATCGCACAAGATACGATTGCAATGGTCGTTTCAACGTTGAATAACCCTTTCTTTGTGTCAATGAAAGAGGGCGCTGAGAAAAAAGCAGATGCACTAGGTTATAAAATAATTGTACTGGATTCACAAAATGATCCGAGTAAAGAGTTAGCAAATGTAGAAGATCTATTAGTACGTGGTGTTAAAGCGATTCTGATTAATCCTACAGACTCTGATGCAGTATCAAATGCTGTGCGTTTAGCTAATCGTGCTGCGGTGCCAGTATTAACACTGGACCGAGCAGCAAATAATGGCGATGTAGTCAGTCATATTGCGTCAGACAATGTCGCTGGTGGTGAGATGGCGGGTAAGTTTATTCGTGAAAAAATAGGTGACAATGCAAAAG
>NZ_QOCB01000084.1:0-656 GCF_003318165.1 Psychromonas sp. B3M02 | reverse complement strand
GTTAAAAGCGAAGGCTTAGAGCTATTAGCGAGTCAACCAGCTGACTTTGACCGAACTAAAGGCCTTAACGTGATGGAGAACTTATTATCATCTCAACCTAAGACACAAGCAGTATTCGCACAGAATGATGAAATGGCATTAGGGGCTTTCCGTGCAGTACAAGCTTCGGGTAAAGATATCTTTATTGTGGGATTTGATGGCACTGATGATGGTATTGCGGCGGTTAAGCGTGGATTGTTAGGAGCAACTATTGCACAACAACCTGGGTTAATTGGTGAAATTGGTGTGCAATCTGCTGTGGATGTATTAGCTGGTAAAAGTGTCGCTGAAAACGTTCCAGTACCATTAATGATGGTAGTGAAATAGTAATATAAAACGATAACTATAGCCGCTGATAACACCTTTGTTACGGTATATAGTTATCAAATTTTATCTGAACTTTCTCGTCACTGACTCGGATAATATTTATGGTTTAAATATGTATGTTAAAAATAGTTAATAAAGGTTTATTTATGCGTCAACTAACTGTGTTAGGAAGTGTTAATGCGGATCATGTTGTTAAAGTCGATAGTTTCCCTCGTCCTGGCGAAACATTACATGGACATGGTTACGCGGTTATAGCGGGTGGTAAAGGTGCTAATCAAGCGGTTGCTGCT
>NZ_QOCB01000108.1 GCF_003318165.1 Psychromonas sp. B3M02 | reverse complement strand
GTAATATACTTACTTATTGTTGTAATTATGTCTATTTTTTGTCAATTTACTTCCCTTTCTATATCACACCAATTAGCTCTGCTTATTGTTGTCTGATGTTGTTAATCAATATATATGAGCGTTTTTGTGTTTAAGTTAAAGATTAACGAATAATCAAATTTACTATTGAAGTATATTTTACTATTGTTATTACTTTAGTGGTGTAAATTTAAAATTTGATTATTGATCCTATTTCTCGGTATGCCGTACATAATCATTAAAGTTTAAAGTGGGAAAATCATAATGGACGAACAAAATAAATCAGTTAATGAAACCGATATTGAGTCAGCTACGGAACAGTCAACTCAAACGGAAGGAAAACTAAACCAATCAGTAGAGGTACTTGATCCACAGTTACCTGAATTGACAGAAAGTGAACCCTTAGAAGCTGATCTAGAAAATGATGTAACTACTAGTGAAAGTGAAGAGAATATTGAAATTGATATCAATGATCTTGAAACAATACTTGCGCTAGGTGAAGAAGTATTAGATTTAGATGTTGAAACTGCTGCGGGTGAAGAATCTGCTGGCGGTTTTACACTCGTCGATTTTGATCGAGACGCCGAAGAGACTATAGCGACGACTGACTTTGAAACTGCAGGTTTTAATGATGATGTAGAGTCGACAATCTTTACCGATGAAAACGCAAATGCGACAGCAATTAACACACCTCCTACTTTAACAGTAACTAGTGTTAATGGCTTCACTGAAGATGATGGAAGTGCCGTTACAGGAGCGACCGTTGCTACCTTTGAAACAACTGATGAAGATGGTGACGACGTAACAGTAGTTTTAAGTGATACTGTTAATTATGAAATTGTGGGTGATACCATTGTATTAACTGAAGCTGGTGCAGCATTAGTTAATAGTGGTGAAGATTTACCAGCATATACTTTAACTCCGACTGATGGTGTAACAGATGGCGAAGCTGTATCTGTTGAGCCAAGTGTAACCGCTGTAAACGATGCTCCTAGTTTAACAATCACAAGTTCAAATGACTTTACCGAAGATGATAGTAGTGTTGTTGAAGGGGCAGTGGTTTCTACATTTGAAACCAGTGATGAAGAAGGCGATACGGTAACAGTGACCTTAAGTGACACTGTTAATTATGAAATTGTTGGTAATACGGTTGTATTGACCGAAGCAGGTGCAGCACTAATTAATAGTGGTGAAGACTTACCCGCTTATACATTAATTCCAAGTGACGGTGTAACAGATGGTGAAGCCGTTAGTGATGACCCTAATGTCACAACTGTTAACGATATTCCTACTCTTACTGTTACAAGCTCAAATGACTTTACTGAAGACGATGGAAGTGTAGTTGAAGGTGCTGTTGTTGCTACGTTCGACACTTTTGATGAAGATGGTGATGATGTCACTGTTACATTAAGCGACACAGTTAATTACGAGATTGTGGATAGCACAGTTGTACTTACAGAAGCGGGCGTAGCACTGGTTAACAGCGGTCAAGAGCTACCTGCCTTCACATTAACTCCAAGTGACGATAGCACAGATGGTGAAGCCGTTTCAGTTGAGCCTAGTGTTACTACTTCTAATGATGCGCCTGAAATGACTAATCTCGTCATCAATGATTTTGTTGAAGATAATGGCAGTGCCGTTGAAGGCGCTGTTGTTGCTACGTTCGAAACTTTTGATGAAGAGGGTGATGAGGTAACGGTAACTCTGAGCGACACAGTCAATTACGAGATTTTAGATGGCACCGTTGTACTTACAGAAGCGGGCGCAGCACTGGTTAATAGCGGTCAAGAGCTACCTGCCTTCACATTAATTCCAAGTGACGATAGTACAGATGGTGAAGCCGTTTCAGTTGAGCCTGGTGTTACCACGGCAAATGATGCCCCAGAGCTAACCATTACTAGTAACAACGACTTTACTGAAGATGATGGCAGTGCTGCTGAAGGCGCTGTGGTTGCTACGTTCGAAACCTCTGATGAAGAAGGTGATGACGTTACTGTTACGTTAAGTGACACAGTCAATTACGAGATTGTGGATGGCACAGTTGTGCTTACAGAAGCGGGCGCAGCACTGGTTAACAGTGGCGAAGATCTACCTGCTTTTACATTAATTCCAAGTGACGATAGCACAGACGGCGAAACAGTATCAGTTGAGCCTAGTGTTACTACTTCTAATGATGCGCCTGAAATTACTAATCTCGTCATCAATGATTTTGTTGAAGATAATGGCAGTGCCGTTGAAGGCGCTGTGGTTGCTACGTTCGAAACCTCTGATGAAGAAGGTGATGACGTTACTGTTACGTTAAGTGACACAGTCAATTACGAGATTGTGGATGGCACGGTTGTGTTAACCCAAGCGGGTGCTGACCTAGTGAATAGCGGTCAAGAATTACCAGCATTTACACTGATTCCAAATGATGGCACCACAGATGGAGAAACAGTTTCTGTTGACCCAAGTGTTGAGACTGTTAATGATGCCCCAGAAATTATTAACCTAGTGAGCAACGACTTTACCGAAGATGACGGCAGTGCCGTTGAAGGCGCGACTGTTGCTACCTTCGAGACCTTCGATGAAGATGGCGATGAGGTCACCGTGACCTTAAGCGATACGGTGAACTACGCATTGGTTGATGGCTCGGTTGTGTTAACCCAAGCGGGTGCTGACCTAGTGAACAGCGGTCAGGGTTTGCCTGTATTTACCTTGACTCCAAATGATGGCTCCGAGGTCTTAACCAAAGCTGGTGGCGCAGTTAGAGTAGGTCCAAGTGTCACTACAGTAAACGATGCCCCAGAAATCATTAACCTGATAAGCAATGACTTTACCGAAGATGATGGCAGTGCCGTTGAAGGCGCAGAGGTAGCAAGCTTCGACTCCTTCGATGAAGATGGTGATGAGGTGACAGTTACCTTAAGCGATACGGTGAACTACGCATTGGCTGATGGCACGGTGGTATTAACCCAAGCCGGTGCTGACCTAGTGAACAGTGGAAAAGAGCTACCTGCCTTCACCTTGGTTCCAAACGATGGCTCCACTGATGGCGAAACAGTTTCTGTTGACCCAAGTGTTGAGACTGTTAATGACGCCCCTGAAATCATTAACTTAGTGAGCAACGACTTTACCGAAGGTGACGGCAGTGCCGTTGAAGGCGCGACCGTTGCTACCTTCGAGACCTTCGATGAAGATGGCGATGATGTGACGGTGACCTTAAGCGACACCGTGAACTACGCATTGGTTGATGGCACGGTGGTGTTAACCCAGGCCGGTGCTGACCTAGTGAACAGTGGTCAAGAGCTGCCTGCCTTCACCTTGGTTCCAAATGATGGCTCCACTGATGGTGAAACGGTTAGCGTTGATCCAAGTGTTGAGACTGTTAACGATGCCCCTGAAATCATTAACCTAGTGAGCAACGACTTTACCGAAGATGACGGCAGTGCCGTTGAAGGCGCGACTGTTGCTACCTTCGAGACCTTCGATGAAGATGGCGATGAGGTCACCGTGACCTTAAGCGATACGGTGAACTATGCATTAGTTGATGGCACGGTGGTGTTAACCCAAGCCGGTGCTGACTTAGTGAACAGCGGTCAAGAGTTACCAGCGTTTACACTGATTCCGAATGATGGCACCACTGATGGCGATACCGTAACGGTTGATCCAAGTGTTGAGACTGTTAACGACGCCCCTGAAATTATTAACCTAGTCAGCAACGACTTTA
>NZ_QOCB01000017.1 GCF_003318165.1 Psychromonas sp. B3M02 | reverse complement strand
TTAATACAATTGGTATTACAAGAAAACAATGTTGATAAAAGGCGTTTTTAAATAAACAAAAACGGCGCTATTAAGCGCCGTTTTATTAAACCTGCCTGTTAAAAAAGTCTATCCATTAAAAAGCATGCTCTCCAATCATTGGTGCGGTTTGGTTGCTACTAAACAAGCTCGCATGTAGCCGCAATGCATGGTTATCGGTTAAACTAGAAATATAATCGGCAATCACTCGTTGTTGACGTGATACATCACCTTCATGAAATTTCCATAGGGCTTTGGCTCTTTCTGGTAAAAAACGTAATGGGCCAGATTCAAAGGCTTCAAATAATTCCATCACAATTTGTTGCCCTCGGTATTCTAAAATTTGCAGGTCTGGGCTATGAATGACATAGGTTAAGACAAATTTCTTCAATATCTCTAGGGTTTTAAACATAGCCGTATCTAAATAAGCATTATAAGCCAGTAGTGGCTCTTTAAAGTGTTTATCTACGCGCTGAATAGTAATAGAGGTGATCAGGGCATTCACTAATGAGCCTATCGCATCTTTGCGTTTAAAGTGTTGCGATGAAAATAGGTTATCGGTGAACTCCTGTAATTTATCATGCAGGCAAAAGTTTTCAATGGCGGCTAATTGCGGCACTACTTTTTCTTGCCACAGCGCTTTGTTGATAATCCCCATGGCAATGGCATCTTCAAGGTCGTGCACCCCATAGGCAATATCATCAGCAATTTCCATGATGGAACAATCAAAGGATTTATATTTTGTTTTTAAGTGTTGCTTGGTCGGTGCATCGGCATCAGGCGTTCGGGTGCTGGCAAACAAGTTGCGATCACTTTCACACAGCGTTGATAGCACTGCATCGAGCAAATGTCGGTCATGGTCATAGATACCTTTTGCTGGTGTCCACTCTTCGGTTTTAAGTTGGCGGAAGTTACGTTGGTTGTCAGCAGGATAGGGCACACTCAGTTCGCTTAAACAAAGTGGGTACTTAAGTACTCCTAAAAGACTCCGCCGAGTTAGGTTCATACCGTTGTGCTCAGTGTATTGCTCTAATTGTGTGAGTATTCTAAAGGTTTGTGCATTCCCCTCAAAACCACCATGTTTGACCATCATGTAATTAAGCGCTGTTTCTCCGCCGTGACCAAAGGGCGGGTGACCAATATCGTGACTAAGGCAAATCGTTTCTATTAGGTTATAGCCAGAAAGAAGTTTACGAAATTCCGGTTGAATTAATTTTAAGTTGGCCACAATCCCGGAGCCAATTTGCGCCACTTCTAATGAATGAGTTAAACGGGTGCGGTAAAAATCACTTAATCCATTGTTATGAATTTGTGTTTTAGATTGTAGTCGTCGAAACGCAGCTGAATGTAAGACACGTGCTTTATCACGTTGAAATGCACTACGTTGGTCGAGGCGTCGATTTTTGTTCGGCTCTGCCGTTAAACGTTCTAGCCAAATATCAGATACAGAAAGCGAAGGCTGATTTTGCTGTAAGTTTAAGTCTGTGTCGTTAGCTTCCTGTAGGTTGTTCACTGTTACTGTGTTTGTCTCTAAAGTCATATATTCACCATAGTGTTGCTAATCACATAAAAAGTGTAACGCGTTTCTATAATGAAAAGTATAGGTAAATTGCTGAAAAATAAAATTTTAAAGAGAATTATTTGATAAATCTTAAGTCAGAGTTTAGTCATTTTGGTAAACAAACAGGTGAATTGGGCGAGGTTGATGATCTTAAGGGTAGGCACTTTACCCGCATAATAAAAAGTCACAGGTAAAGTTTTTATTTGTTTTATATCAAGTATTTAACTTGATTTTTATGAACGAAGACGTGGTTAGTTTCTAACGCCTTCTAATACGATATCTAAATCGACATAGCTTGATGCACCAACGACCTTAATACCGTAATCAGCCACTTGTAAACGGGTTGTTCCTTCAAACCCTGCGCGGTAACCACCCCAAGGATCTTTACCTTCACCGATGAATTTAGCATCAATAACCGCTGGTTTGGTCACTCCGTGTAAGGTCATATCACCAGCAATCGACAGTGTACCATCGGCATTTTTTGTCACTTTAGTACTAACAAACTTAGCCGTTGAGTATTTACTGGCGTCAATAAAGTCATCACTTCTAAGGTGTTTATCACGCTCTGCATGGTTTGAATCCAAGCTTTCCGTATTGACGTTGACTGTTACTTTTGATGCTTCAATATTGTCTGCATCGTAACTGAATGTACCGTCAAATTCGTTGAAACGACCTTGAATAAAGCTGTAACCTAAGTGGCTTACTTTAAAGCTAACAAAAGCATGTGCACCTTTAGTATCAACTGTATAGTCAGCAGCCATTGCACTTAGCGGGAACGCCATTGCGGCTGTTAATGCTGAAGCCATCATTAATTTTTTCATGATATTTCCTTATTGAGTTAAATTTAAAGCATTTTCTTTAGGGTGTTATCTTTATTAATAAAATGGTGCTTCAATGCAGCTAGGGCATGTAAGCTCGCTAATCCAATTAAGGTATAAGCGACGTATTCATGTACTAATCCTGCATAATCAGCTTGGTCTTCTATAAAAGAGCCTAATCCAGGTACTTCAAACCAATCAAAGACATCAATGCCTCGACCATCGGCTGTTGAAATTAAATAACCGGATAAAAACATAGTAAATAACAAAATATAAATCAGTATATGCGCTGCGCTGGCTGCTTTTTTTTCAAATGCTGAGCCTTCCATTGCTGGTGCGGTTGAGAGTAATTTCCATATTAAACGAGCTGTGGTAAATGCCACAAAACAAAGACCCACGGATTTGTGCCAATGTGGCGCTGTTTTGTACCATTCACTGTAATAGCTTAAATCTACCATCCAATAACCAGCAGCAAATAAGCCAATCACAATGATCGCTGAAATCCAGTGAAAAAAACGGCTTAAGCCATGATACTTTGTTATTAACGTCGCCATATTACACCTCACTTTACCTGTTAAGGGAATTGAACCTCTTCACCTGACTCCAACCATGTTGGATATTTTTTCATGCACTTGGCAAATAAGTCACTGGCCATTAATGTCTCTAACCATTGTTTAACTTGCTCATAACCTGCTTGGTCAAACCAAGCCCTATCAACACTGGCAAATTGACGAATAAACGGAAAAATAGCCATATCTGCTAAACTAATACGATCTGAAAACAAGTAGGGATGTTCATTTAGACGTGATTCTAATAGAAAAATAAACTCTTCTGCTTGTTGACGGTAATAATCTAGTGTGTGTTCAGGATGGCGATCTGCATATTTATACCTATCTAACCAATGTTTAAATTCGTAATCGTTAATATCGATCAGTTCTAACATCTCTTCAATAGAAGGAGATAACCACTGTTCAGGATCGTTTTCTGACAAAGCCCACACCATTATTTCTAAACTTTCATCAAGTACTATATCAGGTGTCGCTTGTTGTGCTAATTGTAATACTGGAATGGTTTTATTAGGTGAAATAGCTAATAGTTCAGCTGGTTTATGTTTTAATACAATTTCTCTGAGTCGTACTGATTGTTCGCTAATTGCAAGTGCCAACCTTGCTCGCATTGCGTAAGGGCAACGTCTAAAAGAATATAAAATAGGCTGCATAACAATTTCCAATGTGAATAATAATTAATTGTTTCATTCTCCATCATAAGGGCAGGTTAAATTTTTGTAAAAGGGTGTTTATGTTATTTGCATCGCTTTTTTGTGTTTTTTATGAAAAAGACAAGTAAAAACTAAGCGACTATAGGACGCCGCTCAGCAAAAGACTTATGCTCAGTGGTCTTTTTCAAGTGCATGTTTTTTCTCGTGTCTTGCCTGTTGGATAATTTGTTTTGACGAACTCAAAAACAGAGTCGCTAAGAAGGCGGCTACAATCAGGTCGGGTAATGCACTGTCCGTAACCCATACGCCTGAAGCAGCTAGTAACACCACTAAGTTACCAATAGCATCATTACGGCTGCACAACCATACTGAGCGCACGTTAGCGTCACCATCTTTGTATTTCATTAACAGCAACACACTTAATACATTGGCGGCAAAAGCTAAAATAGCAATACTACTCATGATGCCAGCGTCAGGCGTGACAGTAAACCAAAGCTTATAGAATGTTGAAGCTAATACATAGATAGCCATCAGTAACAAGCTAACGCCTTTTAACATAGCTATATTACTACGCAGGGTGAGGGATTTTCCAATGGCCCATAAACTAATGCCGTAGGTTAGACTATCACCTAAAAAGTCTAATGCATCGGCCTGTAGTGCCTGTGAATTAGATTTAACCCCAGCGAGCATCTCCACTAAAAACATGATAGCGTTGATTAAAATGACTGCGATTAAGATGCGTTTATAAGCAGGGTCAATCCCAGTAAAGTCAGATTCATGATGACAACATCCAGCCATAACTTGTACCTCTTTGATTAATTAATTAGGGTCTACTAAAATAGTCTACAAGCTCTAGTCACTAGAGGTTCAAGTTTTATTTTGCACAAAAAGGGGGTATATCATGATTTATTCAATTGGTGAGCTGAGTAAAATGACACAATGTAAAATACCAACAATCCGTTATTACGAAGGCATTGGGGTATTACAAAAAGCGATGCGAAGTACGGGCAATCAACGTCAATACTCACAGGCACATTGTGACCGATTACACTTAATCTGCCATAGCCGTGCTTTAGGGTTTAGTCTTGAAGAGATCAAACAGTTGATTGAACTGCAGGGAGGTCAATTTAATAGCGGCCAGAAATCTCACGATATAGTACAGAGCCATTTAACGGATATACGAAATAAGATAACCCAATTAAAAAAATTAGAACGGGAACTGTTAACAATCGTTGAACAATGTCATCAATCTCAAACTTCTGATTGTCTTTGTGTGTCTGCACTTAAGTAATATGAAAGTGGCTGAGGTCGGCCATGGTAATAGCCTTGTTGTAAGTGATAACCTAAAGCATTTAACAGCTCTGCTTGCTGTTTAGTCTCAATACCTTCAATTAAATTATTCATGGAAAGGTCTTTTACTAAACGTTGGATACACTTAAGGGTTAAGGTGTTGTTGGTGTTGTCGAGAAAGGATTTGTCCACTTTTACTGTGGTCGCTGGGATCGTATGTAGGTAAGCCAAAGAAGAATAGCCTGTTCCAAAGTCATCGATACTCACGTTAATATGTTGGTTAGTCAGGGCGTTAATTGGACTATTTTCATGGTTTACATCGGTTAATAATACACTTTCCGTTAACTCAATAATCAAGTCCTGCGGTTGTAATTCATGTTTACTGAGTAGGTATAAAGTTGTCTCTACTAAATTGGGGTTTACTAAGTGTAAACCAGATAAGTTTACCGCCATGGTGATGTCGTCATTGAGTAACTGCTTAAAGGTTACTAAATCATGCAAAGCTTGGTCTAGCACCCAATTTTCAATCTCACATATTAAACCAATTTCTTCGGCGATACGAATCGCTTCCTCTGGTGAAACATAGCCTAACTCCTGGTTATACCATCTTAACAAAGCTTCAAAAGAGACTATCTCTCCAGTAGAGTAATTAATTACCGGTTGGTAATGTAAACACAGTTCATTATTGCTTAAGGCAAAAGATAATTTCTGAGCCAGTACACTTAAGCGTTTCTGCGCATTCTCCATTCCAACTTGGTATTGCACCCACTGTTTTTTACCGAGTTTTTTCGCGTGATACATAGCAGCATCGGCATAGGCAACGATCTGCTCATAATGTTGTGCATCACTGGGGAATTCTGCAATTCCAATACTGGCAGATAGCAGTAAATCTCGGCCTAAAAAGCTTTGGTAAGGTTCGCTTAAGGCATCAATGATTGCTTGGCAGCGCAAGGTCGTGGAGATATCACTTTGTGTTCCTCCATTTTCAATAATAAAAATGAATTCATCTCCCCCGAAACGGCACAGCGTGTCACCATCTTGTATTTGCGCTTTGAGTCGTTTACTAACCTTTAATAATATATCGTCCCCCTGTAAGTGGCCCAAAGAATCATTAACCATTTTAAAGCCGTCCAAATCGATATACAGCAGAGTGAATGGTGTATTATTTTCAAACATAGGCGTTAATTTTTCCACTAAACCGCGCCTATTGATTAAATTGGTTAAAGGGTCTGCCCAAGCTTGTTGTCGTAAGTTTTGTTCTATTACTTTAATTTTATGAATATCATATTGACTAAGTAAAATATGTGATGAGTTATCTTGGTTATTAATGCGGTTGGCAATCACCCTAAACCAAACCTCACCGTGGCAGGTATCCATTAGAATATCTGACTCAAAGGTTGCACCTTGATTGACAGTTTGTATTAAATTAATGGCATCTTGAGGGTGGCAAAAGAGCGCTTTTAAATGGCTTGTACTACTGTGAAAATTTTTCGAAAAAGGTGGGTTTGCACTGAGCAATTCCCCGTCTAAATCATATAAAGAGAGAATAGTCGCGCTTTTAAATTGCATGTTGGTATTTGGTAAAGTTGGCGTTGCTTCTACTAGCATTGCTAGTCGCCCATCCTCTAGCTGAATACCAGAGAATTGACATAAAGCTTCTACCTCTTTTCCTTTTGGTGAGAAGGTCCAATTCTCTTGTAGTACTTTATTTTCTTTGAAGGCGGCTCGGTATTGTTCTATGGTTTCCCGTACTGCATCTGATTGGCCTGTTTTGAGGTTACGTTGTGATAAGTCCTCAATACTCGGACTATCCCATAACATGAGTGCCGCTGGATTGGCCCATGTGATTGCAAAAGCATCAATATCATAAATCCAAATTGCCGTATGTAATTGGTTAATGTCTACCTTCATAACAATCCATTTCAATGTTCAATCATTCTTATTTACTGCTCAAAAGTCATTGGCAGTGATTTTTTGTTATTAATTGTACTACATTGTGAGTATTATTTTTGTGCTTTCATGATTTTGGCATCAAAGTATGATCGGTATAGAAAATTAATGAAAGAACCAATTATGCTGTTTTATAATATCTTATTGATATCTAGACATTAAATATTAATTGTTTAAATAATCATCTAAATGGCGTTAATGACTAATAGACAATTAAATATTTGCTAAGCCTTTGTGAACGATATAGATTTAAAGCTCCCCATAACTTAATGAGAATAATAATGAAAAAACCACAACGTGAAATAACACTTCGATTTTTAGCTGAAACACAGGATGTCAATTTTGGTGGGAAGGTACACGGTGGCGCAGTAATGAAATGGATTGACCTTGCTGCTTATGCTTGTGCTGCGGGTTGGAGTGGCCGTTATTGTGTGACAGCCTATGCTGGTGGGATTCGCTTTGTTGCGCCGATCCATGTTGGCAGTTTAGTGGAAGTAAAAGCAAAAGTTGTCTATACGGGTAAAACCTCAATGCATATAGCTTTAGAAGTGAATGCTTGTGACCCTAAATCTCTTAACAAACGCACCACAACACATTGCATCGTGATCATGGTCGCTGTTGACCAAAATGGTCAATCTGAATTAGTTCCACAATGGGTGCCAGAAAGCGAAGAAGATATTAAACAACATGAAACCGCGGTTAAGTTGATGGAAATGCGTAAAAAAATTGGTGAAGAGATGGAAATATATGTGGATTAATTCCGGTCTGTTCATTATCAAAGAGTAATAAGATGAATAGATAACCTAGGCGGTCAGAATGAAACTAGTGTATAGCCATGATAATCACTTTATTGTAGGTAATATAAAAAACCTTATTGAAGCGCAAGGGATCCAAGTCTTCATGAAAAACGAGTTTACACAGGGGGCAATGGGGGAGACATCCGCTATAGATAGTTGGCCTGAAATTTGGGTTTTTGACGATAGTGATCATCAACAAGCATTGGCAATCGCTACAAAAGCTCAACAGGGGGCTGATTCACCTGATTGGATTTGCTCTGCTTGTAATGAAAGTAATGATGCTTCCTTTGATTTTTGTTGGCAGTGTCAACAGGCTAAATGACTTGTAAATCGATGTTAAAAAAACCTTAAAAGGCCGCTAACTTGCGTATTATTAAAATAGAATGGCAACAAACCATTACTATTCGTCATCAGGTGTTATGGCCTGATAAGCCTCCAGAGTTTTGTGTCGTTGAAGGTGATCAACAGGCATCTCATTTTGCTGTACAGTTAAATGGGCAGTTGATTTGCGTTGCTTCCGTTTATTTCAATGCTGACCAAGCAGCGCGATTAAGGAAATTTGCTACTTTACCTGATTATCAAGGGCAGGGAGTGGGTAGCTTGATGTTGAAGTTTATTGTTAATAAATTAAAAGACACAGGTACCACCTATTTTTGGTTTGATGCAAGAGAATCTGCTGTGGCGTTTTATCAAGGTTTTGGGTTTGAAATAGAAGGGACACTATTTTATAAAAGTGGCGTCGCTTACTATAAAATGGCACGCTATTTATAGATCACATTTCATCTGCTTTTAATAAAGGCAGTTAATTACAAACTGCCTTCGCTCCTGAATTAATCGCTGAAACCTTGATGGATAAATTGCTGTCTTAGCTGAGTAAAGTTATCTTCATTACATTGTAAAAACTGCATCGCAAACTCGTATCCTTGTTCCTTAAACTTATCTAACTTCGCCAGTTCGTACTCATTCATGATCACGTGCATTGCTTCCTGAATCAACTCCGGCTCATCTTCACCAATTAATGTTTCTGGTGGATCAAAGTGTGTCACCATCCAATCTTGTAATTGTTCATTATCGATTTTTTGTTGATGCCAAAGTGTCAATGTATCGATAAGTTGTTTTTTGCTAATAACCGGTTGTGTCATGATTTTTCTCGTGTGATGAACTTAAGCGGGATCATAACTGATAGTGACGGGTATCACCACCCACGCAAATTTGTTCGTTAAATAGAAGTCTAATATTTAAAATTTGCTTTATAAAAGATGGTTTTATGATTTAATAAGCTTGATAAAATATTTCTCAATATAAAATGGCGTCTATTACTTATTTAAGGTTAGGTAAAGGAATAGGGGGAGGGGCGGAAATGACTGGTATTGATAATCGAGAACTGACTCGTTTAAATCATGTCAAGTGTGGTGAAATAGTACATATTCAAGTCATTACGCCTACTAAGCCGATTCGTTTAAAATCACGCTTGATTGGTATTGACCCAAATATGTCTGTGATTTTAGCCTTTGGTAATGATGCTAGTTGGATCAAAGCGCTACCGCACCTTAAAGAAAACAATGATATTATTGTTCGGTTTATGAACAGTGAGCAACAACAAGCTAATGTCACCGCCTTTCGTACTGCCATTCAAAAAATTATGACAATTACTGGGCGTTGGCTAGTATTGGATTACCCAAAAAGTATTGAGACAGTAGGCTTAAGAAAGCATCGTAGAGTGGATGTTAGTATTGAAGCTTCATTGGTTAATGTTGAAAATGAAACCGTATTAGCAAATGGCGTATTAATTGATTTATCCATTAATGGTTGTGCATTTGTTTGCAAAAAAGAAGAAACCCTATCGGAGGGCAGTATCTATCAACTCATGGCCAATCTAGGTGATGGAAGTCCAACAGTCACCCTCTCGGTATCGTTAAAAAGTGTAAAAGAGCTGGGGGTCAATAACGAAGTACAGTACGGGTTAGTTTTTACCACACCAGAGCAGGTTAATTCCGCAGTTCAACAACTGCTTTTGCATCACTTACAAAAATAATCAGTTATTTGGTGTAATACCAATCATAGTAAGTAACTGATCTATTTTACTTGTTAAAACAACTTATTTTTTCGTTGTAAGTTTCGTATAGGGAACAACCATTTACATCAACTTACGCCTCAAACTAAGCCATTTTTCCGGCGCAAAATTTAGATCAGTTATTTAATAC
>NZ_QOCB01000113.1 GCF_003318165.1 Psychromonas sp. B3M02 | reverse complement strand
AAATACAGTTAACTATTATTATGAAAATATCTACTCTATTAAATCAACAATCAGTATTCTGTAAAACAGCTTGCACAAGCAAAAAAGGCGCACTAGAAAAAATCAGCCTTATCGCAGCAAAAGAACTCGATTTAGATGCCCATGAACTATTCGAAAGCTTAATTGCACGAGAGAAAATTGGGTCAACAGGTGTTGGATCTGGGATTGCTATTCCACATGTCAAAATTTCTAGTGAGCTACCCGCTACAGCTGTCTTTTTGCAATGTGAAACAGGTATCGATTATGATTCATACGACGGTAATAAAGTGGATATACTATT
The DNA here is from genome assembly GCF_003318165.1 of Psychromonas sp. B3M02. Taxonomy (GTDB): domain Bacteria; phylum Pseudomonadota; class Gammaproteobacteria; order Enterobacterales; family Psychromonadaceae; genus Psychromonas. The sequence continues at coordinate 3,420 of NZ_QOCB01000113.1, read as the reverse complement.
CGCTATTTTTGTGCCGGAAGACCTTTGCAAACAATATCTTTCTGCACTATCAGAGATAAGTCAAAAGTTATTGGACAAACAATTCTTGCGTCAATTACGCAGCGCAGACAACGCAACAGAGTTATTTGAATTACTAACGCTATAAAGTAAAAGGTGAAAATATGAAATTAATTGTTATAAGTGGTCGCTCTGGCTCAGGAAAAACAATTGCACTTCATGTTCTCGAAGACCTAGGTTACAACTGTATCGACGGTGTGCCCTACCAATTACTTGAGCAACTAATTGATACTTTAGATCCTAAGGACAATAAAGTTGCTGTTACCCTTGATGTGCGTAATATGCCAAGGGAAGTTGAGCAGATAGAAGATCTGATCATTTCATTGCAAGGCAAAGTTGAATTAGAAATTATCTATATCGATGCATTAACCAGTGAGTTAATTAGACGTTATAGTGAAACGCGCCGCTTACACCCTCTTTCCAAGCAAAAGTACTCTTTATCTCAAGCATTAGAGTTGGAAAATAAGATTTTGGCACCATTAAAATCGATGGCGGCCTTCTCAGTTGATACCACTTCCCTGTCGATACATAATTTAAATGAGCACCTAAAAGTCTATTTACAAGGTTCAACAAAAAGTAATCTCCTCATCATTTTTCAATCCTTTGGTTATAAATATACACACCCTGAAGATGCTGATTATATGTTTGATGTACGCTTCCTACCCAATCCTTACTGGGAAAAAGAGTTAAAGGTATACACGGGTAAAGATAAGGTCATTCAAGATTATTTAAGCGCTTTTCCATTAGTCAAAGAAACCATTATTAATATCGAAAACCTATTTTTAAATTGGTTACCTCACTTAGAGCAAAATAACCGTAATTATGTCACCATTGCTATTGGCTGCACCGGTGGCAAACATCGATCTGTATATGTTACGGAGCAAATTGCCGCGCGCTTTAAGCACAAATACCAAGTACAAATAGAACATAAATGTTTAAAGGAGTAGTTCCGGTTGGATATCATTAAGCAAACAATTACAATAAAAAATAAATTAGGCTTACATACACGCGCTACCATCAAATTAGTTGAACTTGTCAATGCTTTTGATGCTCAAATCACCATCACACACAATGATAAAAAAGCCGATGCAGGCAGTGTTTTAGGCTTATTAGTGCTGGAAACCTGTTTTGGTCAAGAGATAGAGATCGAAGCGCAAGGCGCACAAGCAGAAGAGGCGATGCTAGCCGTTACCGAACTGATCGAAAATAAATTTTTAGAAGAAGAATAATTATAGGAGTTAGTATGCTGGAAAACACTAAAGTCGATAATACCCAGCTGCGACTTCAAGAAGTAAAAAAAGCCCTTGAAAGTGGTATGTTTGTTTTAGCACGCAGTATTTTAGATAAAATGCCTGCCTGCGATGTTGCCTTTCTCTTAGAGTCCTCGCCACCTGCTTACCGTAAAGTACTTTGGAATCTCACTGACCATGACCAACATGGTGAGATCCTAGAAGAGCTAAATGAAGATGCTAAAGATGGCATCATCAACCTGATGGGCACGGATAACCTCGTAGCCGCAACAGAAGGCATGGAAACCGATGGCCTAGCCTATGTCCTGCGTGGCATCCCAGATAGCGTTTACCGTGCTGTTTTGGAGCAAATGGACACACAAGATAGACAACGTGTCGAACTGGCCTTAGCGTATCCAGAAGATACTGCCGGTTCAATCATGAATACAGACACCACTACAGTCCGTCCAGACGTGACTATTGAAGTGGTATTGCGCTATTTACGTTTGAAAGGCTCACTACCTGATACAACCGATGCTTTATATGTAGTGGATACCGACAACAAGCTATTAGGCGATGTGTCATTATCTACATTACTCACAGAGGAACCCACTTCTATTATTGGCGATGTCATGAATCATGATACCGAGCCACTTCAAGCATTAATGGAAGAGAATGAGATAGCTAAACTGTTTGAACGACATGATTGGATCTCCGCACCAGTGATTGATGACGACCGACAACTACTCGGCCGTATTACTATCGATGATATTGTTGATATTATCCGAGAAAATGCCGAACACTCTATGATGGGTATGGCAGGTATGGATGATGATGAAGATACCTTTGCACCTATCTTACCCAGTGCCAAACGTCGTACTGTTTGGTTATCGGTAAACTTGATGGCCGCGTTTATCGCAGCCTCTGTTTCAAATATGTTTGAAGCAACCTTAGAGCAAGTCGCCACATTGGCCGTATTGATGACTATCGTGCCAAGCATGGGAGGCATCGCTGGTAACCAAACCTTAGCCTTGGTTATTCGCGGTATTGCTGTTGGACATATTAGTGGTAGCAATACACGATGGTTAATTGGTAAAGAAGCAGCGATCGGTTTATTGAACGGTATGATTTGGGCAATTCTAGTAGCCACCGCCGTAGTACTTTGGAAAGGTGATATGCAGGTCGGATATATTATTGCTGGAGCAATGTTTATTAACCTGTCCATTGCAGGTATCGCTGGGGTTTGTATCCCATTGTTAATGCATAAATATAAAATAGACCCCGCTTTGGCCGGTGGTATGGCATTAACCACTGTAACCGATGTGATTGGTCTATTTTCATTCTTAGGCATGGCTACCCTAGTATTACGCCATTAAATGATGAATCCCATAACGACTCATATGTAGTCGTTATGGTCCATTGCAAAATTATTAAATAAATTCTAACCAGGACTCAAGCAGATTCGTAAAGTCCTCTAAACCACACTCAGCTTCAATCTCTTGATCATAAAAATTCAAATCATTGGCTTCATCTAAGTCAGACCCTGCCATATGTAAACTATGGTTGGTAATACTCGCTTCTTCTGTGGTGAGGTAAAGCGCAAACTCATCTCCAACTAATTTATATTCTGTTATTTCTCGCAGCTGTAAATCCGAGATCGCGACTAAAAGAGCTTCTACCCACTGTTTTTTCTGCCCTTCCTGCTCTAACCAAGTACCAAAAGCTTCATGTCCCATTGATAGCTTGACCGTTGCTTTATCGCTAAAGTAGTCTTTTTTGAAATCGAATTCCATCTTGTTGTCTCTATGCTTAAAAATATGGACAGGAGTATAATACCAATCACTTCTTAAATGTAATTGATATATTAGCAATCACACCATTAATACCAATCATAGTAAGTAACTGATCTATTTTACTTGTTAAAACACCTTATTTTTTCGTTGTAAGTTTCGTATAGGGAACAACCATTTACATCAACTTACGCCTCAAACTAAGCCATTTTTCCGGCGCAAAATTTAGATCAGTTATTTAATACAATTGGTATAATATAATCGAGTATTATAAATTCAAGGCATAAAAAAACCCTTACTTGGTGAGTAAGGGTTTTTATGGTTTTAAATGTAAGCAGTAAAAT
>NZ_QOCB01000131.1 GCF_003318165.1 Psychromonas sp. B3M02 | reverse complement strand
CGCCTAGGGAACAACCATTTACATCAACTTACGCCTCAAACTAAGCCATTTTTCCGGCGCAAAACTTAGATCAGTTATTTAATAAAATTGGTATTATTATAATGCTTATTACGGCTTTATCTTTGTTTACGTTAGCTTGTAATTATTTGATTCTAAATAAACTTGCTATTTCATTATGCCGAGTTGATACGAAATAGTTTATGATGTCTGCAATTGAAACACCGCATTCAGGTGTTTGCCATCTAGGTCTGTATTTGGGCCATCAGCATAAAGCATGGAGTCTCTTTGAGCATTATATTAGGTATCGATCCAGGGTCACGTATTACTGGCTACGGGGTTATCGAACAAAAAGGTAGTCGTTGCATCTATATTGCGAGCGGCTGTATCCGTACTAAGGGCGAAACATTAGCACCTAAACTTAATATGATCTTTGATGGTGTGGCCGAGATTATTAAACAATATCAACCCACTGAGTTTGCTATCGAACAAGTGTTTATGGCGAAGAACCCAGATTCAGCATTAAAGCTTGGACAGGCGAGAGGGGCGGCAATTGTTGCTGCTACTCAGTCAGACTTATATGTTTGTGAATATTCCGCTCGCCAAATTAAACAAGCTGTTGTGGGTACTGGTGGTGCTACTAAAGAACAAGTGCAATCGATGGTGATGCAGGTGTTAAATCTATCAGGTCGACCACAGGCTGATGCTGCAGATGGGTTAGCGGTTGCCATTTGTCATGCACATACAGCACAATCTCTGGTGGCAATGGCTGGACAAGTTAAAAAAACGGTGCGTGGACGTTTCCGTTAAGTTCTTCTCAAGTGTTTTGTTATCAAGGAGTGATATCAAGGTGCGGAAAACCAATAAAAAATGAATAAACTATCTGAAACCCAGGTTGGCGTGTTATATGCGCTATCTGCTTATTTTATTTGGGGTATTGCACCGCTTTATTTTAAATATTTAGATTTTATATCGGTCTATGAGATTTTATCTCACCGAGTGATTTGGTCCGTCGTCGTAACGGCTTTATTAGTGAGTTACCTAAAAGATTGGCAGAATGTAATGTCGGTATGTCGGCAATATAAAAGCTTATTAATGCTAGTGGTTACTTCATTATTGATCAGCTGTAATTGGTTAGTGTTTATTTGGGCAATTAATAACGGAAAAATGCTTGAGGCTAGCTTAGGTTATTTTATTAACCCGATTGTTAATGTCGTACTAGGCTTGGTCTTTTTAAGTGAACGTTTATCTCGTTTAAAATGGTTTGCGGTGTTTTTAGCTTTTATCGGTGTTTCTGTACAAGCCTGGCAATTAGGTGAGTTACCTTGGGTTTCTTTAGTATTGCCTTTCACGTTTGCTTTCTATGGCTTATTACGTAAAAAAGTAAAGGTTAAGGCTATCACTGGTTTATTTTTAGAGACGCTGGTGGTGTTGCCAATTGCTATGATTTATCTACTTACAGTTGCTCACAGTGAAACATCTAATCTGTTCAATAATGAATGGCCATTAAATGTGTTTCTGATGCTGGCAGGTGTTGTTACGGCACTGCCCTTAATATGTTTTGGACAAGCTGCGTTACGCTTGCCTTTATCTACACTTGGTTTTTTCCAATATTTAGGGCCTTCATTAATGTTCGTTTTGGCAGTGTTTCTATACGAAGAGCCTGTTTCATTAGTTAAATTATTCACTTTTGCTTGTATATGGACTGGAATATTACTCTTTGTGTTTGAAAATAAAGTCACACGCTGGTTAAAATAAAACAACTAATACTGGATATTTACTCAGTTGTTTTTTATGCTTGTTACTATGATTAAGTTGAAACTGATTGAAATAGGGTAAAGGCACTATGATTGGATTGTTACGTGGTATTTTATTAGAGAAGCAACCACCTGAAATATTATTAGATGTATCTGGTGTGGGTTATGAAATCCAATTACCGATGAGCTCATTTTACCCTTTACCTGCGGTAGGTGAAGAAGCCATTGTTTATACGCACTTTGTCGTGCGTGAAGATGCTCAATTGCTATATGGCTTTGCTGATAAGCATGAAAGAGCAATGTTTCGTGAGCTGATTAAAGTTAACGGTGTAGGCCCTAAATTAGCTTTAGCTATTTTATCAGGTATGTCTGCAAACCAGTTTGTACAATGTATTAACAATGACGCAGTAACGACTTTGGTTAAATTGCCGGGTGTTGGTAAGAAAACCGCTGAACGTTTAGTGGTGGAAATGAAAGATCGCCTGAAAAACTGGGGTGGGTCAGATCTATTAACACCTGAATCTGATAAATTGTCACTGACCAATGATTTTGAGAATACCTTTGTGAGTGGTAATGCTAAAGATGAAGCGATCAGCGCGTTAATTGCTTTAGGTTACAAACCAGCTGTTGCTGAGAAAACCGTACAGGGTGTGTATCAAGAAGGGATGGATTGTGAAGCCATCATTCGTAGTTCATTAAAGAATATGATGTAATCATTATCCACTAAGCTAGCTGACTTTCTAAACCAATAGAGTAACTCCATGATAGAAGAAGATCGCCTGATTTCAGGTACCCAAAAAATAGATGATAGTTTAATAGACAGAGCAATCCGTCCAAAATTATTAGCTGATTACGAAGGGCAACCTCAAGTTAATGCACAAATGGAGATCTTTATTGAAGCGGCGAGACAGCGTGAAGAAGCATTAGACCACCTGCTTATCTTTGGTCCCCCTGGTTTAGGTAAAACGACTTTGTCGCATATTGTTGCCAATGAGTTAGATGTAAATATTAAAACCACCTCTGGGCCTATTTTAGAAAAAGCCGGTGATCTAGCTGCGCTACTGACTAACTTAGAAGAAAATGATGTGTTATTTATTGATGAAATACATCGTTTAAGCCCACTGGTGGAGGAAATTTTATACCCTGCCATGGAAGACTACCAATTAGATATTATGATTGGTGAAGGTCCAGCAGCACGTTCTATTAAACTAGATTTACCTCCTTTTACCTTAATCGGTGCAACCACTCGTGCTGGGTCCCTAACCTCTCCATTACGTGATCGTTTTGGTATTGTACAACGCTTGGAATATTATGATTTAACATCGTTGACTAAAATTGTAATGCGTAGTGCAACTCATTTAGGGCTGAGCATGGAAGAGTCTGGTGCAATTGAAGTAGCGCGCCGCTCTCGTGGTACACCTCGTATTGCTAACCGACTATTACGTCGAGTACGAGACTATGCTCAAGTTAAAAAAGCCACGGCGATAGATGCGGCGATTGCGCAACAAGCATTGGATATGTTGGAAGTGGACCAACAAGGTTTTGATTATATGGACCGTAAATTACTGATGGCTATTTTAGATACCTTCCAAGGTGGTCCAGTAGGTTTAGATAACTTAGCGGCAGCAATAGGTGAAGAAAAAGAAACCATTGAAGATGTTTTAGAGCCTTATCTTATTCAACAGGGGTTTTTACAACGTACACCACGTGGTCGTATTGCCACTAACCGTACTTACCTTCATTTTGGTTTTGACAAGCCTAAAACCGAATAAGCTAAATTTAACCACTAACATCCCACCAATTTGTATATCACTTTTATGTAAAAACAGCTCAAGCAGAGCTGTTTTTTGTTTCTAAACCCCAGTAATTTTTTAGGATTTTAAATCCGCAAATAAACCATAAATTTGCGGTATGTTTTTTGAGCTTTTCTATGATTTATAAAAGCCTGAAATTGTCATTTTAAAGTGCTTGTCGGGCTTGATCTAGATCATGTTTCGCAGTATAAAGAATTAAGTTTAGGCGATTTAAGTCAGATGTTAAAGCTAGGTTACATGCTTGTTTTGCAAGGGTTAACGTAACATCCTGTTAACTTCTATAGGCAACATAAAATTAACAAACAAGCCGTAAAATGTGTTTTTTATTGTGTAAATTTCGAGGTCCAAAAAACTTATAAAATTTATTTTTTAGCAGGTTTTTTAAGCATCTTTAAAGGAAGGATTTAGGTTCAATTATTAATCAAAATGGTGAGATATTAAGTGCTAAATATACTAAGTCAAAGGTTTGATTTGATTACTCAACCTTTCTTTGATCTAGGATAAGAAAAATAAGCTTATCACCATTTAGAATACTCGGCTTCCCCTAGCCAGCCCGGTATTTTAACAGTGCAAAATACTCAAGGGTTTAACAAGTAATAAAGTGCAAGAGTTTACTGGTTGACTCACTTACAGATTTTATTTTTATACGTTTAGGAGAATACAATGGACGATATAGTTGATTTATCGCGTTTTCAGTTTGCCATGACTGCGATGTATCACTTTTTATTTGTGCCCTTAACCCTCGGGTTATCGTGGATCTTATTGATTATGGAATCACTGTATGTGATGACTAAGAAAGAGATCTATAAGGATATGACTAAGTTCTGGGGAAAGCTATTTGCGATTAACTTTGCACTAGGTGTAGCGACAGGTTTAACCATGGAGTTCCAGTTTGGTACTAACTGGGCATACTACTCTCATTATGTAGGTGATGTATTTGGCGCACCTCTAGCGATTGAAGGCCTAATGGCATTCTTCTTAGAATCGACCTTTGTTGGTTTATTCTTCTTCGGTTGGGATAGGCTATCTAAGTTACAACATCTTACAGCCACTTTCTTTGTTGCTTTTGGTTCAAGTATGTCGGCGCTGTGGATTCTGGTGGCAAACGCTTGGATGCAAAATCCAGTGGGCGCAGAGTTTAACTATGAAAGTATGCGTATGGAGATGGTTAACTTCGCCGACGTAGTATTTAACCCTGTTGCACAGGTTAAATTCGTTCATACAGTGGCTTCTGGTTATGTTGCTGGTGCGATGTTTGTATTAGCAATCAGCTCATACTACTTATTAAAAGGTCGTGATTTACCATTTGCTAAGCGTTCATTTGCGATTGCAGCCGCGTTTGGTACGGCTGGTATCTTATGTACTATCATTCTTGGTGATGAAAGTGGTTATGAAGTGGGTGACGTACAGAAAGTGAAATTAGCAGCTATCGAGTCTGAATGGGAAACACATCCAGCTCCAGCTTCATTTACTATGATTGGTTTACCAAACCAAGAAGAGCAACGTACTGATTACGCAGTTAAAATTCCTTATGCACTGGGTATTATTGCTACGCGTTCTCTTGATGGTGAGGTAAAAGGCTTAAAAGAGTTAATGGATGAGCATGATGTGCGTATCCGTAACGGTATGATTGCATACGGCTTACTTCAAAAATTACGTGCTGGTGATGAAACACCTGAAAACATTGCACAATTTGAAGAGCTTAAAGTTGATTTAGGTTACGGCTTATTGGTTAAGCGTTATGCGCCGAATGTAGTTGATGCTACTGAACAGCAAATTCAAATGGCTGTTGATGATAGTATCCCTGGTGTTGCGCCAATGTTCTGGTCGTTCAGAATCATGGTGGGAGCAGGTGTGGCTATGTTAGGTATCTTCCTATTTGCACTATACCAATCAGCGACCAACCGTATTGGTCAAAGCAAACTGTTTGCTCGCATCTGTTTATACAGTCTTCCATTACCTTGGGTTGCTATTGAAGCAGGTTGGTTTGTTGCAGAATATGGTCGTCAACCATGGGCGATAGCGGAAGTATTACCAACTCATATGGCGGTATCTTCACTTACAACAGATCAAATTTGGTTTAGTATCCTGTCTATTATTGGTTTTTACACTGTATTACTTATTGTTGAAGTTTATTTAATGGTCAAGTTCTCTCGTATCGGTCCAAGTAGTTTAAAAACAGGTAAGTATCATTTCGAGCAGCTTGAAAACCAACAGGAGTTAAAATAATGTTTGATTACGAAACGTTAAGATTAATTTGGTGGGTGTTAATTAGTGTATTACTAATTGGTTTTGTAGTAACTGATGGTTTTGATATGGGCGTTGGTACGCTATTACCTGTGATTGGTAAAAGTGATGACGAGCGTCGTATGATGATCAACAGTATTGCACCTCACTGGGAAGGGAACCAGGTTTGGCTAGTATTAGCCGCTGGTGCTATTTTTGCTGCTTGGCCTGCTGTTTATGCAACAGCATTTTCAGGCTTCTATGTGGCGATGATGTTGACGCTATTTGCGCTGTTCTTCAGACCTGTTGGTTTTGATTACCGAGGAAAAGTCGCTGACCCACGTTGGAAATCAAGCTGGGATTGGGGCATTTTTGCTGGTAGTACGATACCACCAATCGTGATTGGCGTGGCATTTGGTAACTTATTACAAGGTGTGCCTTTTGTATTAGATGAGTTCCTACGTGCTAATTACGAAGGTACTTTCTTTGCGCTATTAAACCCATTTGCATTGTTAGTGGGTGTATTCAGCCTATGTTTATTTGTATTGCAAGGTTCAACTTGGTTACAAATGAAAACAGAAGGGGCGTTGTACGAACGTGCACGTAAAGTGACATTAGTTGTTGCGCCATTAACCACGCTATTATTTGCACTTGCTGGTCTTTGGTTAGCAAAAGGCATTGACGGTTTTGTTATTACCTCTGCGCTTGATTTAAATGGTGTGTCTAACCCATTAGCAAAAGTAGTAGAGATTCAACCTGGTGCTTGGTTACAAAACTACAGTGACTACCCAATTGCGATGCTTGCACCTATTGTTGGTTTACTGTTCCCATTAATTGCATTTGTAATGAGTATCTTTAAACGTAGTGGTTTTGCTTTCTTCGCAACCAGTATTACACAATTTGGTGTATTACTAACTTGTGCAGTGAGCATGTTCCCATTCATTATGCCTTCAAGCTTAAACCCAAGTCACAGCTTGACAGTATGGGACGCGACTTCTAGTGAGTTGACACTAAACATTATGACTATTGCTGCAGCGATATTTTTACCTATCATTTTACTTTACACCAGCTTCGGTTACATCAAGATGTTTGGTCGTGTAGGTAAAGAGTTTTTAGTTAAATATAAACATTCAGCGTACTAATTAAGGAATTATATTATGTGGTATTTTGCATGGATTTTAGGTGTATTACTGGCTTGTTCATTGGGCATTATCAATGGACTTTGGTTTGAACAAACTGAAGCTAATGAACAGGATGAAAAAGACCAATAAAATGGATCTTTAAATTAAGCGGTTACTTTTTAAGTAACCGCTTTTTTTTGTCTTTTTTCTAGTATAGATCAGTTGATTAGTATGATTGGTATAATAGGCTCACGAAGGGGAAGTAATAAGGTTAAGCTTGTACCTTAGGAAGGTATTTGTGGAAGTCTTAGGTTAGCCTTTAAGTGATGCGTTGAATAGCGGTTAACAAAAGGTTTAAGCTGATGACACTCAGCTTAAACCTTATCGATTAAATTAACATAAGTGCTTATGTAAACAGGCGTAATAGTCATCGGTTTTAAGTAGTGTTTGATGAGTTCCTTGATTACGTAAAGTGCCTTCTTCCATTAAGTAGATCTTATCCATTCTATCCATCGCGGTTAAACGATGGCTGATCATCAGTAATGTTTTGTGCTGAGCATGTTCAAATAAGAGTTTTAATATATCGCGCTCGGTACGTTTATCTAAGCCTTCTGTTGGTTCATCGAGCAATAGTATTGGCGCATCGTGTAATAAAGCACGGGCAACACCAATACGTCTTTGTTCGCCACCGGAAAGTTGTCTACCGCCTTCTCCTAACCAAGTATCAAAGGGAGCGTCGCCTTGAGTTAATGCATCGAGTCCGACTTTTTTTAGTACATCTGATAATACTTGATCATTAATATCACGTGCAGCTTTTTGCTCTGCAGCATTTTTAAAGGTTTGTTGGTTGGTGTTAGCTTGAGCCAATGTCAGATTGTCACGTAATGTGCCTGCAAAAATATAGACTCGTTGACTAACGACTGAAATGCCAGAAGTGAGGGCTGCTTGTGAGTATTGCTCAATGGCGGTGCCATCTAGTGTGATACTGCCAGAGTTTGCTTCCCACTCGCGAGTTAATAACGATAATAAGGTAGATTTACCACAACCTGTTTTACCCAATAAGGCAATTTTTTCACCAGCATTTATGGTGAGGTTTATCTTGTTTAAGATAAGTGAGTTGTCGCCACCAACTGAGTCACCTTGGTAAGCAAACTGGATATCATTAAGTTGAATCTCACCCCGGGTAATTTGTTGTGCATTTTCTTCATTAAATACAATATCAGGTGTTTGCTCTAATAAATCATTGACCCTTGTTGCTGCATCAATACATGAAGATAGATGTTGGAAAGCCCCTGATATTGGCAACAATAGCTCAATACTTGCTAACGCCATAAAACCAACCATGGCCAACATAGCCCCTGGAGGTTGATATTCACCGACACCCGATGAGGCGATATATAAAATGCTTAATACAATAAAACCATGGCATAGAATCAACAAAGCTTGGCTAAATGCCATAACATTAGCGGTCATTTGTTGGCTCGCTAATAACTTTTGTTCTGACTCTGCTAATTGAGCACGGAAACGTTCAGTGGCTGAAAATAAAGAGATTTCAGAGAAGCCTTGAATAAATGATAACAACTGCACTCGATAATGACGTTTATTATGCAATTGTTGAACACCAGGTTTACGCCCTAACAAATAGAATAAAACTGGTAATACTAACCACAGCACTAATAAGCTAGCGGTTAATACAATAGCAATAGTTAGATCAAACCAAGCGACAAAGAAAAACATCGCTAGTAGTACAAAGAAAGCGCTAAAGAGTGGAGTAAGTAAGCGTAGATACAAATGATCTAGGGTATCTATATCCGACACTAAGCGGTTGAGTATTTCCCCTTGACGTTTACCTTGCATATTCGACGCACTAAGCGGCAATAATTTCCGCCACGCCCATACACGTAATTGAGTCAATAATTTAAAGGTCGCTTGGTGAGTTGATAAACGTTCACCATAGCGACTTGCGGTGCGTAGAATCGATAAGAAACGCACACCACCTGCAGGTGTAAAGTAGTTAAAGCTTTGCGTGGCTAACAGGGTTAAACCTGCCACTGCTGACGCAGATAAAAACCAGCCTGACAATGATAACAAACCAATCCCAGAAAGCAGGGCGATAATGCTTAGCAATAAACCAACTGACATCATTAGCCATTGTGTTTTAAAAAGTCGAATGAAGGGAAGTAATACTGTCATTATAGTTCCGCCTGAGAAGTCATTGAAATTGCACGATCAAGATTACTCATATCTTGTTGCATATCATTAAATAGACCCGGTGTTTTATTGAGTGTTTGGAAGTCACCTTGTTGCACTATTTGACCTTTGTCTAATACGATAATTTTATGCATCTGCTGTAGCTGATCTAATCGATGGCTGATCATGATACTAGTGACCCCCTGTGTCGCTTGTTGAATCGCGCTGAAAATCACCGTTTCACTGTCTTGATCTAAACTTGCCGTTGGTTCATCTAACAAAAATAGCTGTGCATTTTTAGTTAGGGCGCGGGCTAATGCAATACGTTGTGCTTGACCCACAGAAAGTCCTGCCATTTGTTCTCCAATAGGATGCTCTAGCCCTAATGGCTTCTGCTTTATAAAGTCCCAGATAGCGACTTGCTGCAAGTAAGATTGAATGGCTTGGTCTGAAATAGAGTTATCACCCATGTTAATATTTTCGCGCACTGTGCCATAAAATAGCTGTGGGTCTTGCCCTAACCAGGCTAGGTTTTTACGCCATTGTGCTTTATCGATACTCGATAGCTCAACGCCATTAATTAATAATGAGCCCTGATAAGGCAAAAAACCTAACACTGCATTGAGTAAGCTGGTTTTGCCTGAGCCACTTGGCCCAACTAAGGCAACATCCTCATTTCCAGCGATTGAAAAGCTAATAGGGCCAACCAATAAAGTCCCGTCTAAGCTTTGTACACAAAGGTCTTTAGCTTGTAATGTTAAGGTTTGGTCTTGCTTGAATGAATGCGCTGCTGTGGCATTGCTTTGTTGTTGATTTGGTAGTTGGTAATCAAGTAACTCTTTAAGCGCTTCAGCTGCGCCTATAGCTTGAGCTTTAGCGTGATAATGTGTCCCCATATCTCGCAGCGGTTGATAAAACTCAGGCGCTAGCATTAATACAAATACACCAATGAATAAAGTAAGCGGTTCACCGTAATCACCAAAGTTAAGTTCACCTAAAAAGCTAAATCCAAAGTAAACGGCTAATACTGCAATGGAGATAGCAGCAAAAAATTCCAACACAGCGGAGCTTAAAAAAGCAAGGCGTAATACCGCCATGGTACCTGCTCTGAATGATTCAGAAGCCGATTCAATATTGTTTAACTCTGTTTCACCTTGGTTGAATAACTTAAGGGTTTTTAATCCTTTTAAACGATCCATAAAATGGCCGCTTAATTGTGTTAAAACTTTAAAGTTTTTGCGGTTAGCGTCAGCCGCTCCTTTACCCACTAGGATCATAAATATAGGGATCAGAGGTGCGGTGGTTAATAAAATTAATCCTGCAGCCCAGTTTAATGGGAATACTGCAATTAAAATGGTCAGAGGGATGAAGCCGGCTAATAACATTTGTGGTAAATAACGCGCGTAGAAGTCGTGCAGATCTTCAATTTGCTCTAATACTATGGTTGCCCAGCTACCCGCTGGTTTCCCTTTAATATAAGCAGGCCCTAACTCTGATAATTTATCTAATACCAACTTACGAATGTGTAAGCGTAAGCGTTTACCTGCTTCGAAGCTAGCACGTTCACGAGCAAAAGCTAAGAGAGCTCGGACCGGAATTAAACATAATAATGCAATAAATTCATTGTTTAATGCTTGTCTAGGAAGTTCAAGAATGACAATGTCATGAACAATTGATGCAATTAAATAGGCTTGTACTAAAAGAGAGAGGCCAGTTAATAAGCCTAAAGTCACTGTTAAATTGAGGAAAAAACCACAGGCCTTTTTTTGTTGTTTTAACCACTTTGTTAATTGCTTTTCTAAAGGGATATCCATTTATCTGCTCATTGTCGTGTTGCATGGTTAATTGATCTATTTCACTTGTTAAATCAAAGAGTTTAATTTAGGTAAAATCGAGATCATTTATTTATTATAACTACTAATAATTGTACGTTTGATGTTGTGTTTTAGACCTATTCATTTACCTTGATGCTATAAATAAACTGACTTAACAGGCTATTTCTGTCTATTTGGGCATAAAATGACACAAAACTGATTGCGTTGTAAAATGCCTCTTAATAACATGATGATTTTAAATGTAATGATCTATCTGTAAATATTTATTAAGCACAAATACGCAGACACAATACTGAGTGCGTTTAATAAATACAATAGGAATTACAATTCACTGCTGTGAGCTTGTTTTTAATCAAGTATTTAGTGCCACATTAGTAAAATAACTCTATGTAAAGTAGGGTTTATGTATATCATAACGAAACTTACATATGGTAGAGATTGAGTAGGCTTTAATGGATATGTTCATTTGCCTTTAGATCCACTATTATTTGTACCAGTCACAATAGCATTAGCATAAGGAAAACAGTTTGTTAACGTCAACACTACCAGTTCGAGTCTATTACGAAGATACAGATGCAGGGGGCGTTGTTTATTACGCTAACTATTTGAAGTTCTTTGAGCGTGGTCGCACCGAGTTTTTACGCGATTTTGATATCCAACAGGATACCTTATTAGCTGAAGGGATTGCGTTCATGGTTAAAAAAGTTGATATGGACTGTATTAAGTCAGCGTTATTTAATCAATTGCTAAGTATAGAAACAGAGGTTGCATCCTACCGTAAAGCCAGCTTATTATTTAAGCAGAAAGTTTTTAATGAAAACAGGGAACTTCTCTGTCAGGCGGATACTCTAATCGCTTGCGTAAATTTGAATAAAATGAAACCAACCGCTATTCCAACAGAAATAATTGAGGTAATTACTCGTGCACGCTGATATGTCATTTTTAGGGTTATTCCTACAAGCTAGTTTGCTTGTAAAAACGGTTATGTTATTGCTCTTAGGCATGTCTATCTATTCATGGACGTTGATTTTTTCACGTTCAAGAATGTTAAAGGCTTCTAAGTTAGCACTAAAACATTTCGAAGATCGCTTTTGGTCAGGTCATGACTTAAGCCGCTTATACAAAGAAACCGCTGCGCGTAGTGAGCGAGTGAATGGCGGTGAAAAAATATTCTACATGGGCTTTAAAGAGTTCTCACGTTTACATCGTATGCCAGGTCGTAACGTTGATAGCGTTATTGAAGGTGCACATCGTTCAATGCGTGTTACCTTGTCGCGCGAAATGGACGAGCTAGAGTCTGGTTTACCGGCATTAGCAACAATCGGTTCTATTAGCCCATACATTGGTTTATTTGGTACGGTTTGGGGGATCATGAACTCATTTATCGCTTTGGGTGAAGTGCAACAAGCTACTTTATCTATGGTTGCCCCTGGTATTGCAGAAGCCTTAATTGCAACAGCAATGGGTTTATTTGCTGCGATCCCTGCTGTAATGGCTTACAACAAATTTTCAACTCAAGTTGGTCATTTAGAAGCTTCATACATTAACTTAATGGAAGAGTTCACCTCGATATTACAGCGCCAAGCAATGACTGAGAGTGAGTAACTATTATGCGACATTCTTATCGAACGCCTAGACGAAAACGCGTTATTGCGGAAATCAATGTAGTACCTTATATCGATGTTATGTTGGTACTACTGATCATCTTCATGGTAACTGCACCGTTAGTTACGCAGGGTGTTAAAGTTGATTTACCACAAGCTGCTGCTGAGTCATTACCTGAAGATTCTAAGCCGCCTTTAATTGCTTCGATTGATAAACAGGGGCGTTACTATCTAAGCGTCGGTGATGAGTCTGATACACCGCTAGATGCATCGCAAATGTCATCACTTGTTGAAGGGCAGATTGAACTTGATCCTGACGCACAATTTATTGTGAAAGGTGATGGAGATGTAGATTATAAAAGTGTTGTGAAATTGATGGTGTTGCTGCAACAAGCTGGTGTGCCTTCTTTAGGTTTAATGACAGAGCCCGACGAATAGATGAAAAATAGTACAAACATTATTGCATTTATTACCGCATTTGCTTTGCACCTCATTATTGGCGGTGTGTTGTTGATGAATATTGATTTTTCGCTGCCTAGGGATAAACCAGAGGCGGCGTCGATCATTGATGCCACCATTATTAATCAAGATATGCTTGATAGTATGGCAAAGCATTCTGAGCAACAAAAGCAAGCTCAGCAGAAAATAATAGATCAACAACGTGAGTTACAAGCACAACAAGAAGCTGAAAAGCAACGTCAACAGGCGCTGTTGCAAAAGCAAAAAGATGACAAGCTAAAAGCTGAGAAAGAGGAAGCAGTACGTAAACAACAAGAGCAGCAGCGTATTGAAAACGAAAAATTAGCGGCAGCAAAGGAAGCAGAAGAGAAAAAACAAGCTGAACAAGCAGCGATAGCTGCAGCGGAAAAGAAAAAAGCAGATGAAGCTGCAAAAGCTGAAAAAGCTAAAGCAGATAAATTAGCTGCTGAAAAAGCTGCCAAAGCTAAAGCAGATAAATTAGCTGCTGAAAAAGCTGCCAAAGCAAAAGCAGATAAATTAGCCGCTGAAAAAGCTGCCAAAGAAAAAGCTGACAAACTAGCCGCAGAGAAAGCGGCGAAAGAGAAAGCTGACAAACTAGCGGCAGAAAAAGCGGCGAAAGAGAAGGCTGATAAATTAGCTGCTGAAAAGGCTGCTAAAGCAAAAGCCGAAAAATTAGCCGCTGAGAAAGCTGCGAAAGAGAAAGCGGAAAGAATTGCTAAACAAAAAGCGGCTGCTGAAAAAGAAAGATTAAGACAAGAAGAGCTTGATAGACAAATGGAGGCTGAGTTTTCAGATGATTTTTCAAGTGCAAGAAGTGCCAAGCAAACATCTGAGATCGCTAGATATCAAGCGTTAATTCGATCTAAAATAAGTCGTAATTGGAAGGTTGATAAAAGTATGAGCGGACAAACTTGTACGTTAGCAATTAAGTTAGCTTCTAACGGCTTAGTATTAAGTGCAGTGATGAGTAAAGGTGATCAAAAGTTATGTGATTCTGCTCGTCGAGCAACACTACAGGCTAAAACGTTACCTATTCCTAAAGATCCAGAGATTAGTGGTCAGTTTAGGGATTTCGATATTACATTAGAGCCAGACCTATAAGGAATGAACATGTTTGTTCGATTAATTAGTTTAATTATATTGATCGCTGCTTCAAGCAACGCATCAGCACGTTTAGAAATTTTAATCACAGAAGGTGTCAATAGTGCGCGTCCTATTGCTGTTGTTCCTTTTAAATGGCTAGGCAAAGGCAAAAAGCCACAGAATTTTTCTGAGATTGTTGCTGCTGATTTACAACGCAGTGGTAAATTCAGTCCTTTATCAATTGATAAAATGCCAAAAACACCTTCTAACAGTAAAGATATTGATTACTCTGCGTGGACGGAGTTAGGTGTTGAAGCAATAGTAATGGGTGAAGTAAAACCAGATACCACTGCCGGTAAATATATAGTTACTTTTGAGTTGTTAGACGTATTAACTGGTAACGTGAATATGCCTAGTTTTGATCCTGTGATGGATAAGCGTCGTAGTACTATATCAACAAGCCAGTTAAGACAGTACGCGCATCGTATTAGTGATATCGTTTATGAAAAACTAACCGGTGAACGAGGTGCTTTTTTAACACGCATCGCGTATGTGGCGATAGACAGAACTAGCACACACCCTTATCAGTTACGTATTTCTGATTATGATGGTGAAGGTGAGAAACTAGTATTACGTTCGAAGCAGCCAATTATGTCACCTTCTTGGTCTCCAGATGGTCGTAAATTAGCTTACGTAAGCTTTGAAAAACGTCGTTCACAGGTGTACATACAAGATCTTTACACACAACAACGTGAGTTAATGACTTCGTTCCCGAAAATTAATGGTTCGCCAACTTGGTCACCAGATGGAACTCAACTCGCATTAGTGTTGTCGAAAGATGGACAACCAGAGATATATACTTTTAATATAAAGACAAAAGCATTGAAACGATTGACAAATAATCGTGTCATAGATACTGAACCTAGTTGGACACCAGATGGAAAGTCGATTATATTTTCATCTGAACGAGGCGGAAGACCACAGATTTATCAAGTGTCTTTAGCAACGGGTAAAGCAAAACGCCTAACTTGGGAGGGCGATCTTAATTTAGGTGGAACAATGACCCCAGATGGTGATAATCTTGTACTTGTAAGTCGTCATAATGGGAATTATATGATTGCGGTGCAAGACCTTGAATCTGGTGAGTTAAGAACATTAACAAAAACACAGTTAGATGAGTCACCAAGTATTGCTCCAAACGGCAGTATGATTATTTACAGCACTGTTTATCAAGGTAAACAAGGCTTAGCACTAGTTTCGATGGATGGTCGATTTAAAGCAAATATACCAGCGAATAATGGTGAGGTTAAATCACCGGCATGGTCACCATTTTTACAATAATTTTAATTAAAAACGTACTAAGGAAATAAAATGAATCTATCTATGATTTCAAAAGGCTTATTAATTGCACTACCAATGTTAGCATTAGGTGCTTGTTCTTCAACTACAGATGCGGATGCAGAAGCAGCAGCGAAGCTACAAGCTGAGCAAGCAGCGGCAGCAGCTAAAAAAGCAGCTGAAGATGCAGTTCAAACAGATACAATTCAAGCAATTGAATTAACTGCTGAAGAAAAATTAGTTGAGCAATACACTAGTGCGATTTTAGAGACAACTATCAACTTTGAGTTTGATAAATCAGTTATCTCTCCTAAATACGCAACTATCTTAGATGCACATGCTAAATACTTAGTAAACAACACTGATAAATCAATCACTGTTGAAGGTCATGCTGATGAATTAGGTACGCCAGAGTACAACATCGCACTTGGCGAACGTCGTGGTCTAGCTGTTTCTACTTACCTAGAAAACATGGGTGTTTCAGCAAGCCAAATCACTGTAGTAAGCTACGGTGAAGAGAAGCCTGTTAACCTAGGTCACAACGAGTCAGCTCGTGCTGAAAACCGTCGTGCAGAATTAGTTTACTAATTTCTATATGAAAAAACGTAATCTATCAGCGGTCATGCTTTTGACCGCTTTTTTCTCTTTTCCAAGCTATGCTGCGGCACCTGTTTCAGATGCTACAGTCAGTACGGCTAGTAATGCTGAATTACTAAAACGTATGGATGAGCTAACTAGAGTAATGACGATACGCAATAAAATGCAAATTCGTTTTCAAACTCAGTTAGATCAATTAGGCCAAGAGATAAATCAAATTAAAGGTTCAATGGAAGTATTTTCCAATGACCTAGAGCAAATTGAAGAGCGTCAACGTAATCTCTATCAAATGTTAGATGAACGTCAGCAAACTTCACAACCTGTTGCTGTATCTGCAACACCAGCTGCTCCTGGTACAGACAAAGCTGCTTATCAAGCCGCTGTTGATTTAGTGCTTAATGATAAGCAATACCTTCAGGCAATTACTGCCTTCGAAGCTTTTGTTATTGATTACCCTGAATCAAGTTATGTTCCGAACGCGCAATACTGGTTAGGGCAACTCCTCTACAAAGAAAAAAAACGAGATGAAGCTAAAGTTGCATTCTTAGTGGTCACGGAAAAATATCCTGATTCTAATAAACGCGCTGATGCACTATTTAAAATTGGTATCATTGATGAATATGCTGGTTCGATTGATTCTGCGAAATCTTTCTATCAGAAGACGGTCACTGAGTATCCAAGTTCATCTGCAGCCAACTTAGCTGCTAAACGTTTAAAGGCACTTTAAGCACATATTTTATCTAGATTAATTGTGCTTAAATCTGATTTTGTTTAATTTCTCAGCACATGAAATAAAAGTGGCATTTTTTTGTTGCGCTCTGAAAATATTTGTATATTATACGCCGCAGTTGAGAGCAACACGTGATGCAAATCATGTTCTAGCTTAAACTAAAGCTCATTTGGTAGAGCCATTGAAGCACTTTTAATTTAAAAGTCACTTCATTAAACAAAACCATAACCATATAAAACTATATGGGCCGTTAGCTCAGTTGGTAGAGCCATTGAAGCACTTTTAATTTAAAAGTAACTTCATTAAACAAAACCATAACCATATAAAACTATATGGGCCGTTAGCTCAGTTGGTAGAGCCCTTGAAGCACTTTTAATTTAAAAGCGACTTCATTAAACAAAACCATAACCATATAAAACTATATGGGCCGTTAGCTCAGTTGGTAGAGCAGTGGACTTTTAATCCATTTGTCGAAGGTTCAAATCCTTCACGGCCCACCACTTTTATATAAGCTCAGTTGTTAGAGCCATTGAAGTACTTTTAATTTAAAAGCGACTTCATCAAACAACACCAAAACCATATAAAGTTATATGGGCCGCTAGCTCAGTTGGTAGAGCCATTGAAGCACTTTTAATTTAAAAGTAACTTCATTAAACAAAACCATAACCATATAAAACTATATGGGCCGTTAGCTCAGTTGGTAGAGCAGTGGACTTTTAATCCATTTGTCGAAGGTTCAAATCCTTCACGGCCCACCAATTTTATATAAAGCTCAGTTGTAGAGTTAAAAACAAACCATATAAAACTATATGGGCCGTTAGCTCAGTTGGTAGAGCAGTGGACTTTTAATCCATTTGTCGAAGGTTCAAATCCTTCACGGCCCACCACTTTTATATAAGCTCAGTTGGTAGAGCCATTGAAGCACTTTTAATTTAAAAGCGACTTCATTAAACAAAACCATATCCATATAAAACTATATGGGCCGTTAGCTCAGTTGGTAGAGCCATTGAAGTACTTTTAATCTAAAAGTAATTTCATTAAACAAAACCATATCCATATAAAACTATATGGGCCGTTAGCTCAGTTGGTAGAGCAGTGGACTTTTAATCCATTTGTCGAAGGTTCAAATCCTTCACGGCCCACCACCTTTTTACTTCCACCTTTATATATCTACTCCTAGCAAATATTCATTACTTTTTTTCTCCTAAGTTGCTATAATCTGCACCCATTTTTCTATATCTAAGAGTTAATAATGAGCCAATTTTCCCCGCTTGTTGGATCTGATTATCCATTTCCTGGTAAACCTGTTGAATTAACTTCACAGGAAAAGATTGATTACAAAGCTAAAATCAAAAAACTACTTGTTGAAAAAGATGCGGTACTTGTCGCTCATTATTATACCGATCCTGAAATCCAAGCTTTAGCTGAAGAAACTGGTGGTTATGTTGCAGACTCTTTAGAGATGGCTCGCTTTGGTCGAGATCATAAAGCAAAAATATTAATCATTGCTGGTGTTCGCTTTATGGGTGAAACAGCAAAAATATTAACACCACACAAAACCGTATTAATGCCCGAGCTAGCTGCAACTTGTTCTTTAGACGTGGGTTGTCCTGTGGAAGAGTTTTCTGCCTTTTGTGATGAACATCCAGAACGTGCCGTTGTGGTTTACGCAAATACTTCGGCAGCCGTTAAAGCACGCGCAGATTGGGTCGTGACATCGAGCATTGCGTTAGAGATCGTTGAGCATTTAGATAGCGAAGGTAAAAAAATCATTTGGGGACCTGACCGCCACTTAGGTAGCTACATTGAGCGTGAAACAAAAGCAGATATGATCATGTGGCAAGGCGACTGTATCGTGCATGATGAGTTTAAAGCGAGTGCATTGCGCGATATGAAAGCAATCTACCCTGATGCTGCTATACTGGTTCATCCAGAGTCACCAGAGAGTGTTGTTAAATTAGCTGATGCTGTTGGTTCTACTAGCCAATTAATTAAAGCGGCACAAACATTACCAAACAAAAAGTTAATTGTCGCGACTGATACTGGTATCTTTTACAAGATGCAACAAGCGTGTCCAGACAAAGAGATGATGGCGGCACCAACCGCTGGTAACGGTGCAACTTGTCGTAGCTGTGCTCATTGTCCTTGGATGGCAATGAATGGCCTTAAAGCGATATACGACTCATTAAACGATGCATCAGGGCATGAGATAGATGTTGACCCTAATGTTGCTAAAGGTGCACTTGTATCTTTAGATAGAATGTTAAACTTTGCCGCTGAGCAACAGTTAAAAGTTAAAGGTAACGCGTAAGCGTTTTATTGTAAGCTCTCACAGAATGAGCTTACTATCACTCAACTTATTGAGAATTTATGATTACTAATGATGTTTTACGCCGTGTACGTTATGCACTGCAATTAAATGATACAAAAATGCTAGCCATCTTTGCTTCAGTTGATAACGAAATGAGCGTTGATTTTTTACATAGTATTATTGCTAAAGAAGACGCGGAAGGTTTTGTACTATGCCGTGACAGCGTTTTATCCTTGTTTCTTGACGGCTTAATCTATGAAAAACGTGGCCGTAAAGAGGGCGCAGTACCTGCTGTATTGCCTGCTAAAGCGATTTTATCTAACAACGATATTCTTCGTAAATTACGCATTGCGTTAAACTTTAAAGATGAAGATATGTTAAACGCGCTTAAATTAGCTAACTTCCCTGTATCTAAAGGCGAGTTATCTGCATTATTTAGAAAGTCTGATCATCGTAATTACAAGCCTTGTGGCGATCAACTACTACGTCGCTTTATTGACGGTATCACAGTGCAGTTCCGTGGAACTAAACCAAGTACTGACGCAGTTGATGCTGAGTAAATTTATTTAGCTTCAATCCAATATCAAAGCCGAGTTAATTAACTCGGCTTTTTTATGTCTGTTGTTTTAAGTACTTTCTATAACTCGTTTCAAAATAAAAATCCTATTTGTTGTATTCCTACCTTTAGCTTTATATAGGCTTACATGCAGAGTGCTCAGCATTCCATATTTTCGTTGTTAATCTGGACTTTTTCCATCTATCTACAGACAGGCATTTTATTAAAAACTTTAATTATCTGATTTCATATACTATAGATGTTTTTTTATGTTAATTTTAATGTAATCACTGATTCCGTTTTTCTGCCTGAAATGTGGAATTTTTCAGTTTAATGTGCTGTTAGGTGCAAAGGAGAGTTTGATGTCAGAAATTCCAGATATCAGTAAAGGCGAAGGGGTCGTCAGAGCTTATGAGCTTTTTGAAGAATTACAAGCTGATGTGTTAAAAGCATATGAAGTGCTTGATAAGGAAAAAGAGTCACAATTCTTACGGCGTGCAGTTGTCAGATCAGTTTTTGCTTTGGTCGAAGCTATAGCTGAAATCATAAAGGTAGAAATTCGCTCTACTTTAAGGTTAGAGGGCGGAAAAGAAAGTTTGTCAGGCAAAGAGTTAAATGTATTAGGCGGCCTTTCTATAACGCCTAACTCGAAAGAACAGAAGTTTTTGCCTATTGAGGAAAACCTTAAACTTACATTTAAGATCGCGTCTAAGCTTTGGGGTCTAGATGATTTTCAATTTGATGCTAGTGGAGAAAATTATCGTGACTTTTTGCGCGCCAAAGGTAGTCGCAATAAGCTGACACACCCACGAACTTTTTATGATATTCAAATTACCGATGACGATATGCATTGCCACACCGTGACATTTCAGTGGTCATGCAATGAGTTTAAAAGGATATTTAAACACCGAATTACAAAACTGACGCCAAGCTTATCCACTCAGGATACAGAGGTAATTAATAACTATAAATAAGGAAGCTGAATTACGGTCACTATACGAAATTAGCTTGCACAAATGTTTTTACGTGTAAAATTAAAGATCTGAGCTTGCTCTATATCGAGACTCAGTTATTAAACTAATTAATTTTATATTTTGATATTTTTATTCTCAGTTTTAATGCGTTTTTTCTCTAAAACTAAATGGTACTTTTCGATAATCTGTTTTCCTGTCAAACCGGCTATTGAACTGTAACTTTCTCTCATTATTTCATCATGCGGCTTCATTCCACTAGTCGTAAAGGCATTATTCATTACAATTTTATAAGCTTGGAAGGAATAGTATTGCAGTGCTTTATTGAACTCTTTTTCCTCTTCTTCCGTGAGTCCACTTATGATTTTTTGAGCTGAATCTTCAATTGCCTCTGCGCTTGATGGATCTAATATAGCTGGCTTAACTAATTCAAAACATCCACTTAGAGATAAGATAAGTGTAACGAATATAATTTTCTTCATTTTAATATTCTCATTAAGTTCAGGGTAATAATATCTAATATTGAGTGTATAAGTATAAGCAATCAAAATCTGATACCTTAAAAGACTTGGATATCGATAAATTTTGACGAGCAATACTTGATCCTTCATGTATCAGTTCTCTTATGCTTATAGTGGCACTGGAATTTTCGCTGTCTAGTTATAGATGAGATTATTCAAGCCAAATTTAAATTATAGTTATCTAAGATACCTCATTATCACTTTATTTCTTGTTGTATTGCTGCTCTTATTTTTGAAACGAAGAAAAGTATATTGAATAGTATTTTGCGTATTGATACATATGTTCTTGAAGAAATGCACTTACTCGCTTTTATTCTGAATACCACTATCAGTTTCAAGATCTGTAATCGGTTCTAAAAGGTTTGCAGCATTAGCTGGAGAGTTCAGTAAATATGTGGTTTCTTGCATGCGTTGTAATCTTCTAATGACATCATAACAACAGGTACTTCACTTTTACGTGTAATAATAATCGGAGCACGGTCATTACAAACATGCGTCATACATTGGCTAAATGTGCTTTTGCAGTTGTGTAATTTATTGAATTCATAATAACTCCAAAGGTTTTTGCCGATTAATTTTAATAATTGATTTATAACTTATTGAGTCAGATAAAGGATTCAGTAATAAAAAATGAGTGGTTATAATAAATTCACACTCATTTTTATCGTTGGCTAATTCATAAAAACTAACGCGTCTCTACTTCAACTATCTTCAAACTCAGTAATTTATCTGTCCAATTAGCTTTGTCGATACCATCAACCCAAATGACTCGGCTGTTTCTTGTTTCACCTTGGCGAAGATAAGTATTAGGTAATCGGTAGCTAGCTTGCCAAACGTTGAAGGTTTGCTCTGATATTTGCTTGGTATCGTCATCATAAAAAGTAACGGCTACTTTTACTATTACCACACCCTCTGAGTTATTACTGGATAAGGCAAACTTCAAACCAAGGGATTGCTCTCGCCAAGTGGCTTCAGTAAAGGTCACTTTGACATCACTTTTTACGGCCGTATTTAACAATCCTGAACGCACTAGTGATGATTTATCTTTTGCTGTTTTTTCTGTGCTAGCAGGTATTACTGTAGTCGGGGCGATGACGGCTGGTGCAATTGTATTATCAGCTTTTGTAGTTATCTCAGCGTTAACCGCGATATATTCCCACGTGTGGTCATTGTTTAATTGAACTGTGGCGCCGTTATCTAACGTTACTGTGCCAATACTTGCTGCGGAAAGTCCAAAGGTCGCTGAACCGAGTAGAATAAATAATGTGTGTCTTAGGTAACGAAAGGGCATAAACTTCAACTTTTATAATTTTATTTAATATGAATAATACAGAATATCTTTCTGCTCAATAAAGGCAAGTTAGTGTTGCTTGAATTGAGTCAGGTATTTGTTCATGAAAGAGAGTCACTGCCATTTAGATGTATTGCATTGTTAGCTTGATTAGCATAGTTTGTTAATTAAATAGTGACTGTTGCATCGTTAGGGGCATTGAAAGTCGTTAAAGGGAGAGGGCATGCGTTGTTTTATTATTGATACAGTTGCGACGGTTGTGTTCTTTACATTGCTTGCAGCTTCTACGGAACTGTTTATTGCAGGAATGGATCCTTATGAAGTATTAGTGACGCGCTTGATCATGATCCCTATGATGGTGGTTACTGCTCGGCCTTATGGGATTTGGCGAGACTTTTTGTTCAAAGCAGCAAAGCCAACAACTGGGTGGGGTAATACGCTTGTTGATAGTTTGGCTTTTATGATCTTTCAGGTGCCTATTTATGTGTTAACACTGGTTATTGCAGGTGCCGATAGTAAAGAGATTATGAGCTTAATCGCATCCTCATCTTTAATCATGTTGGTGATCAGCCGTCCATTTGGCGTTTATCTTGAGTTGGTACGAAAGTGGGCGGGTGTCTCTGTTATTGAAAATAAGGTGGTAAAAGCGGATTCAATGCCTATTGATTAGACGGTGAAAGTTAAGCATCGCAATCCATGGCTGATGGATTGCGATAATGTTTAATAGCTGGTTTTTTCTTTAAACTCACACAGGTCTTCTATTAAGCATGAGCCACAGCGCGGTTTTCTAGCAATACAGGTATAACGACCGTGTAATATTAACCAGTGATGTACATCTACTTTGAATTCCGCTGGAACGACCTTTAATAGCTTCTTCTCTACATCATCGACATTCTTACCCATGGCTAACTTAGTGCGGTTAGAAACACGGAAAATATGCGTATCAACGGCGATGGTTGGCCATCCAAAAGCAGTGTTTAATACAACGTTAGCGGTTTTTCTACCCACACCTGGTAGAGCAACCAGTGCGTCTCTGTCTTGCGGGACTTCACTGTTATGAAGTTCGATTAACATCTTACAGGCTTTAATGACATTTTCAGCTTTACTGTTATATAAGCCAATGGTTCTTATATAGTTTTTTAACCCATCAACACCTAATGCGTAAATCGCTTCTGGTGTATTCGCCACAGGGAACAGTTTGTCAGTGGCTTTATTAACACTAACATCGGTAGCTTGTGCCGATAAAGTCACTGCAACTAATAACTCAAAGGGAGAACTGAAGTTTAACTCTGTTTCTGGGTGAGGGTTATTGTCTCTTAAGCGAGTTAAGATCTGTTTACGTTTTATAGTATTCATTATTTTTTCAATATGTTATCAATGCTGTTTTTAAAGGCGATGATTAAACCCATCAGGATAAAGGCACCTGGTGGTAAAGCCGCAATTAAAAAGCTAGTGTCTGTATTGTAAAGGCTAACGGTCATAAAGCTTGCCCAGTCACCTAATAAGGTTTCGATACCATCAAATAGT
Organism: Psychromonas sp. B3M02; assembly: GCF_003318165.1. Classification (GTDB taxonomy): domain Bacteria; phylum Pseudomonadota; class Gammaproteobacteria; order Enterobacterales; family Psychromonadaceae; genus Psychromonas. Next base: position 37,213 of record NZ_QOCB01000131.1, on the reverse strand, counting down.
GTACCTTGTGCCAGTACTTCACGTGCAGCGCCTAACACGATTAATACGGCAGTGAAACCTAAGCCCATCATCAAGCCATCAAAGGCAGAGTGTTTAACGTTATTTTTTGAGGCAAATGCTTCAGCACGACCAATGATCATACAGTTGGTTACAATTAATGGAATGAAAATACCTAGCGATAAATATAGTTGGTAAGTATAAGCATTCATTAATAATTGAATACAGCTTACTAAAGAGGCGATGATCAATACGAATACAGGAATACGGATTGCTTTAGGCACATAGTGTCTAATTAATGAAATTAACACGTTAGAGGCAATTACCACAAACAATGTGGCTAAGCCTAAACCCAGTGCATTGGTTAGTGTATTGGTCACGGCTAGTAGGGGACATAAGCCTAGTAACTGCACTATACCTGGGTTATTTTTCCATAAACCTTGCAGGCTTAAGTCTTTATAAATAGCCGCATTGTCGGCTTGAGGTGCTACTTCTTCTGCATCTATCTCTTCCGTCATATCATTCGCGATAGTGGCATTCGCTTTGTTTTCTTGTGTCATTATAGGTCTCCACAAGTTGCTGCTGTATTGAATAGGGTTGATTTATGCTGGTTAAAATACATCAGTGCATTTTTAACGGCAAAAACTACTGCACGTGGTGTGATAGTTGCGCCAGTGAAGGCATCAAAACTACCGCCATTCTTTTTCACTTCCCATTTATCATCTTGATCAGCTTGATAGTCAGTACCATCGAATGAATAGATCCAATCTGATTTATTGGTTTGTATTTTATCGCCTAACCCCGGTGTTTCAGTATGGCTATTGATACGCACGCCTGCCACTGTGCCATCGGCATAAATACCTACTAACAATTTAATTTCACCTGAGTAACCTTTGAAGGTACTGCTCTGAATTAAAGCGGCCACAGGTTGATTATATTGGGTAGCGATAAACACTTGTTTAGGGGTTGAATCACCTAATAATTCGCTATCAACTACGGTAAAGCAACTTTCAATGATGTTGTTATCATAACGATCTGGTTTGATTAACTCATTAATATTGTTTTGTAAGGCAATTTGTTCCTGTTGTTGAATGACAGGTTGCGTTAATACATTTACCAAGGCGATTGCACCTGTACAAAGTACTGCAAATATACCAAGTAATAGCGCATTACGGCTGATTGCTGGCATCATCATGAGCGTCTTCTCCCATAAACTTTAGGTTTGGTGTAGTAATCAATTAATGGCACACATATGTTTGCTAGTAACACTGCAAAAGCCACTGCGTCAGGGTAACCACCAAAATCACGAATAATCACCACTAATAATGCACATAGTAACCCGTAGGCGATACGTCCTTTTACTGTGGTACTGGCGGTAACAGGGTCGGTTAAGATGAAGAAAGCACCAAGCATAGTTGCGCCTGAGAATAAATGATAAAGCGGTGAAGGGAACAATTCAGGATCTGTTGCAAAAGGGATGAAAGAGAAAACAATCATACCTACTAAGAAACTCGCTGGGATGTACCACAAAATTATCTGCTTTTTGAGTAAGTAAAGGCCGCCTGCTAAGAAGGCTAAATTAACCCATTGGCTACCTTGCTGTGAATCTGGACTGAATAAGGTGGTTTTCAGTGTGTCAGAAATGGTGTCTCCTACGTGTAGCGCATTACGAATGGTTTCTAATGGCGTCGCTAAGGTAAAGCCATCAATTGATGTCTTAATTTGAGTCACGCTATAGCCATCAATGCTGTAACCAGTAAAGATTAAGCTCAACGTATCCATAATGGTCACTGGAAATGCTTGCATCGATTCAATAGGCAACCAAGCTGTCATTTGCACCGGGAATGAGATTAACAGTAAAACATAACCAGCCATGGCAGGGTTAAAAATGTTTTGACCAAGACCGCCGTAAAGTTGTTTAACTATCACGATAGAAAAAGCAGTACCAATAACAATTACCCACCATGGCGCAAGCGAGGGGATAGAGATAGCTAATAATACCGCAGTGACAATTGCCGTATAATCTTTAATGCTATTGATAAAAGGGCGCTTGCGTAACATCAGGAAAATAGCTTCCGATGCAACGGCTGTTGCAATAGCCAAAGCGATTTGTACATAGATGCCCAAACCAAACAGGTAACTATGAACTAGGATGCCTGGCAATAATCCCAACACCACCATTTTCATGATGTCAGGCGTACGGCGTCTTATACGTTGGTGCGGTGAGGTCGAACTGAAAAATGCCATAACTTATTAATCCTTCTCTGCCTGTTTTTTGGCTTTTGCTTTGGCAATGGCTGCCGCTATTTTTGCTTTTTTGTCATCCACAGGACTTTCTTCTACTGGTTCTGCTGATACCGAGCCAGCTTGTGATTGTGCAGGTTGTGCCTTAGCTTCTTCAGCCATTTTTTTCTTAGCTTTAGCGCGAGCAACGGCTGCAGCGATGGCTGCTTTTTTAGGATCAACTTCTGCTTTATCTTCAACGCCATTTTCTAGGTCATTGTCTGTTGAATCTGATCTTGAAGCTTGCTCTTTAGCTTCTGTAGCTGCTTGTTTCTTAGCTTTAGCGCGAGCAACGGCTGCAGCGATGGCTGCTTTTTTAGGATCAACTTCAGTTTCAACATTACCTTCTGAAGTATCTGATGTTGTAGGCTGATCTTTAGCTTCTGCGGCTGCTTTTTTCTTCGCTTTAGCGCGAGCAACAGCTGCAGCGATTGCCGCTTTTTTAGGATCAACTTCAGTTTCAACGTTATCTTCTGAAGCGTCTGATGTTGTAGGCTGATCTTTAGCTTCTGCGGCTGCTTGTTTCTTTGCTTTAGCGCGAGCAACTGCTGCAGCGATGGCTGCTTTTTTAGGATCAACTTCAGTTTCAACATTATCTTCTGAAGCGTCTGATGTTGTAGGCTGATCTTTAGCTTCTGCGGCTGCTTTTTTCTTCGCTTTAGCGCGAGCAACAGCTGCAGCGATTGCCGCTTTTTTAGGATCAACTTCAGTTTCAACGTTGCCTTCTGAAGTATCTGGTGTTGTAAGCTTATCTTTAGCTTCTGCGGCTGCTTGTTTCTTCGCTTTAGCGCGAGCAATGGCAGCTGCTACCGCTGCTTTCTTTGGATCAGTTTCAATATTATTTTCAGATGAATCTGATTGCGCTTTAGCCTCTGCTGCTGCTTGTTTTTTCGCTTTTGCTCGTGCGATTGCGGCAGCGACAGTGGCTTTTTTCGGATCTGAATCTACATTATTTTCTGATTGAGTCCCGCTATCTGCTGCTTGTTTCTTGGCTTTTGCACGGGCAATGGCTGCTGCAACTTGGCTATTTGCTGCCGTTGGTTTATTGCTAGCTTCTGCTGGTGCTTCACTATTGGCTTGTTTTTTGGCTTTAGCTCGGGCTAAGGCCGCTGCAACTAAGTCTTCACCACCATTCTTATCTTGCATTTGCTCTTTGCGTTTTTCAGCGGCTAACTTGTGTTTTAATTGACGTTGCTGTTTCTCTGTTTCTAAACGTCGCTCTCTATCTTCATGGCGTTTACGAGCAATAGCCGCTTTTTCAGCTTCAAACTTAGCAGCTTTAATTTGTGATTTAGAAACACGGTAATATTCAACTAAAGGAATATGACTCGGACACACAAAAGCACAAGCGCCACATTCGATACAGGCAGATAGGTCGTATTCCTCTAGTTTTTTATGGTCTTCACTTTGTGAGTACCAAAGTAACTGCTGCGGTAATAGCTCTACTGGACAGGCCTCTGCACATTCACTGCAACGAATACAGTTCATCTCAGGCTCTGGTTGCGGTAACTCTTTTTCCGTTGGCGCAAGAATACAGTTACAGGTTTTTGATACCGGCATACTTGGGTCGCTAACGGTGAAACCCATCATTGGGCCGCCAATAATCAATTGTTGGTGATGTAAAGCATTTAACCAATAAGTATCTAATAAGTGTTGAATCGGTGTACCGATACGCACGCTGGCATTACCTTTACGGGCAAAGGCGTCACCAGTAATAGTGACGATACGTGAAACCAGTGGTTTACCGTTGATGATGGCTTCTTTAACGGCAAAGGCTGTCCCGACGTTAAACATAGAGATGCCTAATTCTGAAGAGTGTTTGTTGATTGGTGTTTGCTCACCAGTTAACACTTCAATCAGTTGTTTCGCACTTCCTGAAGGGTAACGAGTTGGAATAACACGTAATAAGATGTTGTCCGCAGCACCGGGAATGCTTTGTAATGATTTAGTGAATGCTTCAATGGCTTCCGGTTTGTTATCTTCAACAGCAAATATGGTTAATTTAGGCTGTAAAATGTGTTGCAGTATATTAATGCCTTCGATTATCTCATCGGCATGCTCTTGAATTAAACGGTCATCAGCTGTGATGTAAGGTTCACATTCAATGGCATTGATGATTAATAAACGGTTTTCACTGTGTGCTAATTTTAAATGCGTAGCAAAACCTGCGCCGCCTAAACCCACAATACCTGCTTGTTGAGTCGCTTCGATTAAGGTGGCTGGCATCTCTTGACGATAATCGCTAAAACCTTGAGAAGGGAAAGGTCTATCTAAACCATCGGTCTCAATCACTATCGATAACACTGGAAGGCCCGAAGGGTGGCAGTCAGTTCTTGGCTCAATGGCTTTGACCACACCCGAACTACTTGCATGTTGTACAACTAAGGCGCCATACACTTTGGTTAAAGGCTGGCCTTTTAATACGGTATCGCCTACTGCCACCAGTAATTGCGGAATATGACCTTTTTGCTCAACGGCAATGATCAATTCTTCTGGAATACCGGCATCGGTAATAGGACTTTGGTTACTTTGCAGTTTATTTTGTTCAGGGTGCACACCACCGTGAAAATCCCACATTTTACCAGCCGCAATCTGCTCTAATTTTTTATCACTTAATAAATTGCTTTTTTGTGTCATGTTACGGCTCGTTACTGCTGTCGGTTGTAATCGTTTTTGTTGGGATAGTCTGTAAATTCCATTGCCAGTTTTGTGTGGTAATTTGAATCGGTAACATATCAATACAATCTGTTGGACATGGTGCTACACATAGCTCACAGCCAGTACATTCGTCTGTGATCACTGTGTGCATTTGTCGAGTGGCACCTAAAATAGCGTCTACGGGACACGCCTGAATACATTTAGTACAGCCGATACATTCATCTTCTCGTATTAAGGCAATCATTTTAGGTTTTTCTTCACCTTCTAATTGCTTAGGTTCAATGCCCATACGGTCTGCTAATTGTTGCATTACCGCTTCACCGCCAGGGGGGCATTTATTAATATCATCACCTTCTGCAATGGCTTTTGCGTACGGTTTACAACCTGGGTAACCACATTGCCCACATTGTGTTTGTGGCAGCATCGCATCCAACTCTTCTACGATTGGATCTTCTTTTACTTTAAAACGAATTGATGAGTAGCCTAATAGGGAACCAAAAATCAGCCCTAAAACACCTAAGGTGACAATGGCAATTACAATACTGATGATCATTTAATTAACCCAGTAAAGCCCATGAATGCTAATGACATTAAACCTGCTGTGATCATAGCGATAGATGCTCCTTTAAAAGGTAACGGAATATCCGCTGCGCTGAGGCGCTCACGAATAGAGGAAAATAAAATAAGCACTAAAGAGAAACCTACGCCTGCACCTAAACCATAGATAACAGACTGCGCGAAGTTATGTTGCTCAGTTAAGTTTAATAAGGCTAAGCCTAAAATCGCACAGTTAGTGGTGATTAGCGGTAAGAATATGCCCAGCAAACGATATAGCGTAGGGCTGGTTTTATTCATGACCATCTCTGTAAATTGTACTACTACGGCGATCACTAAGATAAAGCTCAATGTTTGCAAATAATGTAAGCCTAGTGGCTCAAGTAAGTAAGTATTTACAATATAGGAAAGCGCCGCCGTTAAGGTTAAAACAAAGGTGGTCGCTAAAGACATACCTACGGCTGTTTCAATCTTATTAGACACCCCTAAAAATGGGCATAGGCCTAAAAACTTTACTAGCACAAAGTTGTTCACTAACACTGTGCCAAAAAAGAGTAAAAAGTAATCGCTCATAAATAATAATTCCACTACTGACTGTAGGTTATTTTATGCATAAAAAAAGAGGGCTATTGTAACAACAAAATCTACCCATTTCAGTGTCAAAATGCAGTCAATTTTGGTGATAGCCTGATTTCTTCTGTGATTAAAAAAATCAAGACTGAATTTTGTTGATAAATCCTGCACTTATTTACTATTAAGGATACGCCTTTTATAAACTTGATTCACATCAATAATCTATATTTAGTGTTACGTATAGTTCTTTGTTACTATATATTGTGTTTTGGAGTGTTTGATGAAACCCGTTGTGATTAAGCGAGATGGTAGCCAAGTTCTCTTTGATGGAGAGCGAATTAAAGCAGCAATTAGTAAGGCTGCAAAAGCGATTAATGATAATAAAGTACAACCGGAGTTAATTGCACATGAAGTAAGTAACTCATTACTTCAACAACAAAGTGTCGATATACACGATATTCAAGATGCCGTTGAAGCCTGCCTGATGAAAAATGGCCACCTTGAGTTAGCGCGAGTTTATATTGAGTATCGACATGATCGCGATATTGCTCGCGAACGGAAAAGTAAATTAAACTATGAAATAGATGGTTTGATAGCACAAAGTAATGCCTCTTTGTTGAATGAAAATGCTAATAAGGACGGCAAAGTTATCCCTACGCAACGTGATTTATTAGCCGGCATTATTGCTAAGCATTATGCTAAATCTTATATGTTGCCACGAGATGTCGTGCAAGCGCATGATCGCGGTGAAATTCATTATCATGATCTAGATTACGCGCCATTTTTTCCGATGTTTAATTGCATGTTGATTGATATTAAAGGGATGTTTACTCAAGGTTTTAAAATGGGTAATGCGGAGATTGAAGAGCCCAAGTCAATTTCAACGGCAACTGCAGTGACAGCGCAGATCATTGCCCAGGTTGCCAGCCATATTTATGGCGGAACAACCATTAATGGCATTGATACAATACTTGCACCTTACGTGACAAAAAGCTTTGAAAAGCATCTGCTTACCGCTAAACAGTGGTCGATTGAAGATGCTCATGCCTTTGCAACACAACAAACGGAAATTGAATGTTATAACGCGTTTCAATCATTAGAGTATGAAGTGAATACTCTGCACACAGCTAACGGGCAGACTCCTTTTGTTACTTTTGGTTTTGGATTAGGAGTCGATTGGCAGTCGCGTTTAATTCAAAGTGCCATTTTAAAAAACCGTATTGCTGGATTAGGTAAGAACAGAAAAACCGCTATTTTTCCGAAGTTAGTGTTTGCTATTAAAAACGGCATCAATCTCAAAGAGGGTGACCAAAACTACGATATCAAGCAATTGGCGTTACGTTGTGCCTCGCAGCGAATGTACCCTGATATTTTAAATTATGACAAAGTCGTTGAGGTGACTGGTTCCTTTAAAACACCAATGGGATGCCGAAGCTTCCTCGACCGCTACCAACAAACCTCTCTGACAGAAGCAGGTGAAATAGACTCTGAATTGATTCACGATGGCAGGGGGAACCTCGGTGTGGTAAGTATTAACTTACCTCGTATTGCGCTGCAAACAAAGGGAGATGTAAAACGCTTTGATCAGATGTTAAATGAACGATTAAAACTCGCAAAGCAAGCGTTAGATACTCGTATTAGTCGACTTAGTGATGTTAAAGCAAGCGTTGCACCTATTTTATATATGGAAGGTGCTTGTGGGGTTCGATTAAAAGCTGATGATTGTGTGGCTGATGTATTTAAGCATGGCCGTGCTTCAATCTCTCTGGGCTATATTGGCTTGCATGAAACGGTAAATGCTTTATTTGGTCATGATCAGCATATTTTTGATAATGAAGTTAAGCAACAAAAGTCTCAACAAATACTCAGCGCATTGAAACAAGCAGTGCAAGATTGGTCTGCAGAATCGGGTTATGCCTTTAGTTTATATTCCACTCCTTCAGAAAATTTATGTGACCGTTTTTGTCGTTTAGATGCCAAAGAGTTTGGCATTGTGAATGGTGTAACGGATAAAGGTTATTATACAAACTCATTCCACTTAGATGTGGAAAAATCGGCCAACCCTTACGATAAAATAGATTTTGAAATGGTTTACCCTGCAATCAGCAATGGTGGTTTTATCTGTTATGGCGAATACCCGAATATGCAACATAACTTAAAAGCCTTAGAAAATGTTTGGGATTATAGTTACAGCCGAGTGCCTTACTACGGGACAAATACACCCATTGATGAATGTTACGAATGTGGCTTTACTGGTGAGTTTGAATGCACCAGTAAAGGCTTTGTGTGTCCAAACTGTGGTAACTCAGATCCGGAAAAAGTAGCAGTAACACGACGTGTTTGTGGTTATTTAGGTAGCCCAGATGCGCGGCCTTTTAACGAAGGTAAGCAAGAAGAAGTTAAGCGAAGAGTAAAGCATTTATAGAGGTGTTAGTTGATGCATTATTCTAAATATTTCCCTGTTGATGTGGTTAATGGTGAAGGTACACGTTGTACGTTATTTGTATCTGGTTGTGTGCATCAATGTAGGGGATGTTATAACCAATCAACTTGGTCTTTAACAGCTGGTCAGTTATTTACTGAGGAGCTTGAACAACAGGTTATTGATGATCTCAATGACCAGCGAATTGTCAAACAAGGGCTGACTTTATCCGGCGGAGATCCATTACATCCGACAAATCTTGAAACAGTATTGAAGTTAGTGAAGCGCGTTAAGCAATCGTGCCATGGAAAAACTATCTGGGTATGGACGGGTTATGTATTAGATGAATTAACTGCTGAACAGCGTTTGATATTACCTTGGATTGATGTGTTGATTGATGGTAAGTATGATCAAGATAAAGCAGATTTATCCTTGAGTTGGCGTGGTAGTTCCAATCAAGTTATCCATTATTTATAGGTAATGGATAACTTGATCTAAGTAGTAACCTTGAACAGCAGTAGAAAAAAGAAGAGCTCAGTGAGCTCTTCTTTTGTTTGATTTAATGAATCTTGTGGTTAATTACTGCAGTTTGAATTTTTTAACAATATCAGTGAGGTGTAAATTTGCATCTGCTAAATTAATGGCTTCGTGATTTACATCGTCACCACTTGTGGCAATACGTTCCACCATTTCGCTTATTTTTACCATATTTTTATTTATCTCATGGGATACGGCACTTTGTTCTTCAGCGGCTGTCGCGATTTGTACATTAATGGCATTTAACTCTTCAACAGATAAACTAATATCATCTAGATCCGTCACCACTAAGTTGATCTGTAAAGAAGTTTCTTCACAACTAGTGCGAGTCGCTTTCATGGTCTGCGTTACCGTATGACCACTGCTGGTGAGTCGATTAATCGTTTGTTGAATCTCAGTGGTACTTTGTTGCGTTCTTAACGCTAGCGCACGTACTTCATCGGCAACTACTGCAAAACCTCGACCATGTTCACCTGCTCGCGCAGCTTCAATGGCTGCGTTTAATGCGAGTAGGTTCGTTTGATCTGCAATTTCACCAATGATGCCAAGTACTTTGGCTATTTCTGATATCTGTAGACCCATTTCGCTAATATTTTTAGAAACATCATCCACACTTTCTACTAACTCAGTCACAGTTTGTGTCGCATTACGCACGACTACTTTTGACTGTTCTGCTTGAGTATTGGTTTTACTAGTAAACTCTACGGCGCCAGAGGTATTTTGAGCTACATCTTGAGAAGTTGCACTCATCTCTTCTAACGCTGTAACTGCTTGCTCTGTTTCAATTTTATGTTGATTAAAGGTCTGTTTATTCTGTTCAGTTAAAGTCTGTAAGCCATCAATACTAGCGTCGATACGCGATGATGCTTTAGCAATATCCAACATCATATGCTGAAGGTTAGCAATGAAGATATTAATGCTCGCTGATATTTGCCCTAGGTCGTCTTCGCTAGTGACAGGTAATCGAGTGGTTAAATCACCATGACCACTAGATAGTGCTTGCACTGTTTGTTTGAGGGCTATGATCGGTCGATATGTGTAGCTAAGTAGTAGATAGATAACTAATGAACCAATACTAATTAAGATAAGTGTGCTAATCAGGCTAGTCTGCAAAGATTGATCAACAACCTGATACACAACCGCTTCATCTAAGGTAATTAACAGGTGCCATTGGTTTGTATCATTGAGCTTGATCGTTTGGAAATAGTTAACCTTATCTTCTCCATTTGAGTGGTATGAAAAAGAGCCTCGTTGTTGGTTTAGTAGTTGATCTTTAAAAGGTGCTAATGCCGGACTATCTGACATATGGCTTTTTCCTGCGATTAAGGTGCGATCTGAGGAGGCCAATACTAAACCTGAATCTGTGTATAGTGTGGCTGTTGCGCCTGAAAACACCGTGTTATCAACCATGCTTTGTAAGCCGTTTAACTCAAGGTCAGCAAGTAGCACGCCTTGGATAACATTGTTTGTATAAAAAGGAGCAGCAATACTGATCATCAGGCGGCCAGTGCTACTTCCTGTGTAGATGTCGGTAATAATAGTACTACCTTGACGTTTTGCTTGTTGATACCAACCGCGTGTGCGTGGGTCATAGCTGGATGTATATTTGCCTTTATTACTATTAAAGGCAACCCCATCAGCATAACCAACAACAATCGCTGAAGCTTGTGTTGATTGTTGTAATAACTTGAGGTTAGTAATGATGTTTTGTTGGTCGCTTCTTGTGGTAAAAAGTGACGCAGTTGAGCCTATGCTTCTATCAATGCTGGCAACGAATTGCTGAATTTTGTCTCCGTTGCTAGATAGGTTTAGCATCGAGTATCGGTCAACGTTATCTATGGTAATGTTAGATTGCTGGGTGTAGGAGATAAACGAGAGCGTTGCAGTGGCAACGGTTAACATAACGATTGCTGCGGAAACAATGCGCCCTTTGAAGTTAAGATACATGTTGGTAACTCTTAATTGGTTGGCTAAATAGGCATTAATGTCAGTGTGATTAATGCGACTGGTTATCTATAATTGATAGATGCTGATTGCGCGAGATAGTAACATTGTTACAAACTGAATTTCTATCCCTAATGAGGTGTTTATTGTGTTATTTTTTTGTTTTAATAAAGGTGTTAACTAAGTGCGAGAGAAAAGACAGGCGTGTATTGGTTTAGGAGATATTAACTTCACTTTTGCTGTGTATATTCAAAATCAACCTAATATGGAACAATGGCAGGGGGTAACAACTGTTGTTCCTTTACAAGAAACTGATATCGAGGCGATAGGCAGAGCTTGTGGTAACGGCTGGCGAAAGGTGTTTAATGTATACGCCAAGGTACTTTATGCTTTGGACAACAATGATTTTCAGTTTTCACAATTAGCGGCAACTTGGCAGGCTTACCGTGACGAGTATTTATTGCAAGAAAATAGCGCTACGGCGTTATTGTTTAGTGCTCCCGCTTTGAACCTTGTTGAAGCTGAAGCAGATAAAAGCAAGCGCACTGTACATATTATCTGCGGTAGGACTTATGCAAAGCAATTATTAAATAGTGAGCAGTTAAATACTGAGCTGTTGTGGTTAGATGAAGAGTTTGCCATTAACTTTGAACAACACATTATTGTTTGTCCCTATTTTGATTATCGCCAGCTATCGAATATAAAGATACAGCGATTAGCCAGGCTATTAAGCCAGCTCTTACAAGGTAAATATAAATAGTGGCGTTGACGTGATAGAGTCCTCGTTATTAACTGTTGCACGTCAAACTGCTTTCTTACAACGTAAACCATTTATTATCTCAGTATTTTAATGATTATATTAAACTTGATAATGATTAATGTTTTATAGGGATATAAATATGACTAACTTATTGGACAATATTGATAAACGAACCAACCTGGTAGGGGAGAATCGTTTAGAATTATTGTTGTTTCACCTTTCTGGCCGCCAACTTTTTGCATTAAATGTGTTTAAGGTAAAAGAGGTGGTGAAATTACCTCATTTCAACAAACTACCTAACTCTCACCCACATATTGATGGGGTAGTGGCAATTCGTGGTGAATCGATTCCAGTGATTAATCTCAAAGCTGCCATTGGTCTACAACCCTTAGTCCCTGATAGTGAATCAAACCTTATTATCACTGAATATAACCGTACTGTGCAGGGATTCTTAGTCGGAAAAGTAGAGCATATTGTGAATATGACTTGGAGTGAGATTATGGAGCCTCCTTCAACTGTGGGCCGTTACCATTATTTAACAGCGATCACTAAGCTCAGAGAAGAGACAAGAGGTGAGTTAACTGGGTTAATTGAAATTATTGACGTTGAAAAAGTACTGGCAGAGATTCTAGATTATAAAGTAGATATATCTGAAGGCGTTGTTGACCCTAATATTTTGTCGGAATTTGCAGGCCAACGTGTTTTACACGTGGATGACTCTTACACTGCGCGTAGACAAGTTGCTAATACTCTAGAGCAACTTGGTGTTGAAGTGATTCCTGCTAAAAATGGTCAGGAAGCATTACAGCTATTAAAAAGTTGGTTAGAGCAAGGTAAAAATATTAAAGATCAAATCTTGATGGTGATCACCGACGCGGAAATGCCGATCATGGATGGTTATAAGTTAACCTCAGAGATTAGAAATGATCCGCGTATGTCGGATCTGTTTGTGGTTTTGAATACCTCATTAAGCGGTGATTTTAATAAAGCAATGGTGGAAAAAGTAGGCTGTAATGAGTTTCTTTCTAAATTTCAGCCGGATCGCTTAGTGGAAGTTGTTCAGACTTGTTTGAAAGCGAAGCTTGACCAATAAACTGAGATAAAAAAGCAATGCACCTAGTGTTTGCACAATATAGGATTAAGCTTTACTCTAATATTGTACAAAGTGATAAGGAGTGACATTGTACTCGCAATCAAAGCCTTGGTTTTTTTGTTAAAAGTTACCTTTTTTCAAATACAAAGCGAATTGCATCTATTTAATCTGATTAGTGTGACATATAAATGACTAGCTTTATGCCTTCCTATATGATTAATATTGAGAAGCTCATAACGTTAATTGAATAGAAAGACTAATTATTTCAACAACCTTAATAATGAAGACTAGACTAAACCATGAGTGATAAAAATTCTCCAAAAACGGGTAACGAATCGGCAACAATTGAGTCGCAACAAACAAAGTTAGTGCCGCCATCTATGTATAACGTGTTGTTACATAATGATGATTATTCGCCGATGGACTTCGTTATTGATGTGTTACAACGTTTTTTTCGATTAGATCATGAAACAGCAACAGAAGTTATGTTGAACGTTCACTATAAAGGGGTTGGTATTTGTGGCACCTTTACTGCTGAAATTGCCGAAACCAAAGTAATGCAAGTCGTTCAGTATGCAAAAGATAATCAACACCCATTGAAATGTACAATGGAAAAAGAGAGTTAACAGTTTTACGATATTATTTACTTACACTCTCATAAGGAGACTCCATGCTAGATAAACCTTTAGAACATAGTCTTGATTTAGCTTTCCGAATCGCTTATGAAAAATATCATGAATTCATGACATTAGAGCATTTGTTATTAGCCTTATTAGAAAATGAAGAAGTAAAGAAGATCCTACAAGCGTGTTCTGTAGATATTGTTTCTTTACATATTGAATTAACGAATTTCTTAGAAACCAATCCAAGCCTGTCTGATGTTAAAAGTGAAAAGCTAGAAGTACAGCCAACTATAGCTTTTGAACGTGTCCTACAGCGCGCTATTTTTCATGTTCAGTCTTCTGGCAAATCAGAAGTTAGCGCTTCTAACGTGCTGGTGGCTATCTTTAGTGAACAAGAGTCTCAGGCTACTTATCTACTTAAAAAATCTAACCTTTCTCGATTAGATGTTGTGAATTACCTATCACATGGCACTGAAAAACACCCTGACAGTATTACCTTCCATGAACCTGAACAGGCCGAACCTGTTGAAGAAGAGAGTCATGAGTTGCCTTTCACCGTTAACCTTAACGAGCAAGTGGTTGCTGGAACTATCGACCCGTTAATTGGCCGAGAGAAAGAGGTAGAGCGTTGTGTGCAAATTCTATGTCGTCGCCGTAAAAACAATCCGTTGTTAGTGGGTGAATCAGGAGTTGGTAAAACCGCTATTGCAGAAGGGTTAGCGTATCAAATTGTACATAACAATGTGCCAGATGTTATCGAAGACCATATTATCTATTCATTAGATATGGGGGCTTTGCTTGCCGGAACAAAATACCGTGGCGAATTTGAGCAACGCTTTAAAGATGTGTTAAAGAAACTGCAGTCTCAAGATAATGCCATCTTATTTATCGATGAAATTCACACTATTATCGGTGCAGGTGCAGCGACAGGTGGGCAACTTGATGCAGCTAACCTATTAAAACCTTTATTAAGTAGTGGCAAACTGCGTTGTATTGGCTCAACGACTTATAAAGAGTTTGGGCAGATCTTCGAGAAAGAACATGCCTTAGCGCGTCGTTTCCAAAAAATCGATGTACTTGAGCCTTCAATTAAAGAAACTGGGCAAATCCTATTAGGGTTACGCACACGTTATGAAGAGCATCATAATATCCGTTATACCAACAAAGCATTGATTGCTGCCGCTGAACTAAGCGCTAAGTATATCAATGACCGTCATTTACCGGATAAAGCGATCGATGTGATTGATGAAGCTGGTTCGCAAATGCGTTTATTACCAGTGAGTAAACGAAAAAAAACCATTGGTGTCACTGAGATTGAAAACATCATTGCTAAAATTGCGCGTATTCCACAAAAATCAGTTTCTAGCTCAGACAAAGATGCATTAGCTAAATTACACCAACGTCTAAAAATGACGGTTTTTGGTCAAGACAGTGCCATTGATGCATTAACCGATGCGATTCATTTAAATCGTTCTGGTTTATCTGACGAGCTAAAACCCATTGGTTCATTCCTATTTGCTGGCCCTACAGGGGTGGGTAAAACTGAGGTAACACAACAGCTAGCGAAAGCACTAGGTATTGAGTTATTACGTTTTGATATGTCTGAGTACATGGAAAAGCATACGGTTTCACGCCTCATTGGTGCTCCTCCTGGCTATGTAGGTTACGAGCAAGCAGGTCTATTGACCGATGCTGTGGTAAAACACCCCTACTCAGTGGTGTTATTGGATGAGATAGAAAAAGCCCATAGTGATGTGTATAACATCCTATTACAAGTAATGGATCACGGGACGTTAACCGATAGCAACGGCCGCAAAGTCGACTTTAGAAATGTTATTTTGGTAATGACAACTAATGCTGGTGTCCAAGAAACCGTGAAACAAAGTATTGGTTTTAAAGAACAAAAAGAGGGCGCTAAAGCGATGGATGAGATCAATAAAGTATTCTCTCCTGAATTTAGAAACCGCTTAGACAACATTATCTGGTTTAATCATTTAGACCTTGATGTGATTAGTCAGGTTGTTGATAAGTTCATCGTGCAACTTCAAGTACAATTGGATAAAAAACAAGTATCCCTTGAAGTGGGCAGTGAGGCTCGCAATTGGTTAGCTGAACATGGTTATGATAAAGCGATGGGCGCTCGACCAATGGGGCGTTTGATTCAAGAGCAATTGAAGAAACCATTAGCTAATGAGATCTTATTTGGTAGCTTACAGGACGGTGGTAGTGTTCGTGTAATATTAAATAGCGACGGCGATGGTATTGAGTTTAATTACGAGAAAAAACTAGAGATGAGTAACTAATTATTTAATTATTTTGTTTCAAGTATAAAAAAACCAGCGTTTAGCTGGTTTTTTTATGGCTAATAAAAGCCTAATTTTGTTACCGGCTTGTATTAACGAGCACGGAAAACAATACGACCTTTTGATAAATCGTAAGGTGTAAGCTGAACTGTCACTTTATCGCCAGTTAGAATACGGATGTAGTTTTTACGCATTTTTCCTGAGATATGTGCAGTAACAACGTGACCGTTTTCTAATTCCACACGGAACATTGTATTAGGCAGCGTATCTAAGATAGTGCCTTGCATTTCAATACTGTCTTCTTTTGCCATTGGCGATGGATCCTTTGTAATAGGTAAGTAGTGCTAATTTCAATCGGCGCATAATGCCAGAATAATTGAGAGTGGTAAAGGATTGTTGTTCATAATTCACACTAAAAAGCTAATCAAAGTCCTTCCACTGCTGGTTTATGAAACGTTGGTGAGGATTAAATTGATTTTTATAATTCATTTTTTGACAATTTTGAATGTAATACCCTAAATACAAAAAATCAATACTATGCTGTTTAGTGAGTGCTAATTGTTGCAGAACCGTATATTTACCTAAAGAAGCATGCGCATAATCAGGATCATAAAAACAATAAAAAGCGCTCCATGCACTAGTTGCTCCATAGTTCAGGGCATCCGTAACACCAACAGAAATTAATTTATCTTGATCATACACTTCAACAAACAGAATCTCTCCCCAAGTACAGGCTACAAAAGAGTCGAACTGTGTTTTTGTAGCCGGGTACATTACACCGTCACGGTGAACTTGGTTAATATAGCGTTCGTATAAAGGGTAATAGTCTACGCTAATAGTCCTTGCTATACGTGTAGTGAAATGTTTGTTTTTATTCAATAAACGTTTTTGGCTCTTGGATAATTTAAACTCTTGGCTAGCGATACGTAATGATTCGCATTGGTTACAGGCAGGGCAGTGTGGACGGTACACTTGTTCACCACTGCGTCGAAAACCTATCGCCATCAATGCAGAATAATGTTGTTTAGCGTTTTCTTCAGGATCCAGCAACATAATTAACTGTTCTTCCTTCTCCGCTAAGTAGGAACATGGAAAAGTAGCGGTCAGGCCTACTTTGAGTTCTGAAGTTTGGGACACAAATTACCTTTATAATTGATAACGTTAGTTAAAAATGAGGGCACATAAACAAACATTAAGGCCAATGACAGTTCAGGGTAATAATATTCACCTTACTTGTCTATCGATGCGTTGGCTTATCTCTTCTAATTGCTGAGTATGGATTATATTTTGATGATATTAGCTGATAAAACAATGCAAATTATTGAGTGAATATTAAAAAGTAAATTAAATGTTAAATTTGTGGAAAAAAAGCTTAGAAATACGGTACCATATGCGTCCCGTCTAATTAAGTTGTACGAATTTAGTTTTCCCTAAGCTAATGTACACCGTCAATAGAGGTAATATGATCGTTCAAAAAACTATCCAAGATAAGTTGGTAGCACGTTTCCAAACGGATTACCTGCAAGTTGTAAATGAAAGTCATAATCATTCTGTTCCACCAAATTCTGAGACTCATTTCAAAGTCACTATTGTTTGTGACGAATTTGAGGGACTGCGTTTAATTATGCGACATCGTTTAATTAATGAATTGCTTGCTGAAGAAATTGCTGGCCCTGTCCATGCTTTAGCTTTACATACTTACACACCTACTCAATGGGCTGAAAAAAATCAGTTATCACCTGAATCAGCAAAATGTTTAGGCGGTGGAAAGTAATACCAATGCGATTGGTATAAGCAAGAAATATCAACAAGAGACGCTCTGAACGAAAAATTAATTAATCACAATTTAAAATGTGAACGCTTTTTGCAAACTTTGTTTTCTTTTTTATTTAAATTTGAACTAACTGCAGTAAGCTTTTTGATTTGATATAGCATTTAACCCCTCTCTAATGTTAATATTTCACCGAATTTTTTAGTGTACATGTTAATCAATTGTTAACTTCAATTTTTTGCGTGTAATGTTTTATCGCCGAAAGGCATTTAACTTTTTCCTCCCGTAACATAGTGCAAGAGAATATGATTACTATAAAAAAAGGACTGGACCTCCCGATTTCAGGAGCGCCAGAGCAAGTCATTCAAAATGGCCCTGCCATTTCTGAAGTTGCTATACTGGGTGAAGAATATGTTGGAATGCGCCCGTCAATGGCTGTTAAAGTCGGAGACGTGGTGAAAAAAGGACAAACTTTATTTTCTGATAAGAAAAATGAAGGTGTACTTTTTACCGCTCCAGCATCTGGTGTAGTTAAAGAAATCAACCGTGGTGCTAAACGTGTGCTGCAATCTGTAGTTATTTCAATACAAGGCAATGAGAATGTGCAATTTGCTAAGTATGAAAGCCAACAACTAGCTAGCATTGAGCGTAGTAAAGTTGTTGAGAACTTGGTTGCATCAGGTGCTTGGACTGCATTACGCACTCGCCCATTTAGTAAAGTACCAGCTATTGATGCGCAGCCTGCTTCTATTTTCGTTACTGCAATGGATACTAATCCATTAGCGGCTGACGCAAGCCTTATCATTAATGATAACCAGCAAGCCTTCACTGACGGTTTAGCTATTTTATCTCAGCTAACTGAAGGTAAAGTGTACGTTTGTAAAGACCAAGCGACACTGCCAACTTCTGATGTTGCTAGCGTTGAAGAAAAAGTATTTACCGGCGTTCATCCAGCTGGATTAGCGGGAACGCATATACATTTCATTGACCCAGTATCTGCTACTAAGCAAGTTTGGTCAATTAACTACCAAGATGTGATCGCATTCGGTAAGTTGTTTGTATCGGGTGAAATTTACAGTGAAAAAGTGATCTCTTTAGCGGGTCCTGCTGTAACAAAACCACGTTTAGTGCGTACGGTTCTAGGTGCTTCTACTACTCAATTAACTGCTGACCAACTTGTTACTGGTCAAGTACGTGTTATTTCGGGTTCTGTGTTATGTGGTGTTACTGCTACAGGTCCACATGCTTACTTAGGTCGTTACCATAATCAAGTATCTGCATTGATTGAAGGTTATGAGAAAGAGTTATTTGGTTGGGGTGCTCCTGGTTTAAATAAACACTCAGTTTCTCGTGCGTTCTTATCTGCGTTAAATAGTGCTAAGAAGTTTGCGTTCACTACAACTACTGGTGGTAGTAAGCGTGCGATGGTGCCAATCGGTCAATATGAGCGTGTTATGCCATTAGATATCTTACCGACTGTGTTATTACGCGATTTAATAGTGGGTGATACAGATGGTGCGCAAACGTTAGGTTGCTTAGAATTAGACGAAGAAGATTTGGCTTTATGTACTTACGCTTGTCCGGGTAAATACGAATACGGTTCAATCTTGCGTGATTGTCTAGGTAAAATTGAGAAGGAAGGCTAATAATGAGTCTTAAGAACTTAATTGAAAAAATGGAACCGCACTTCGAAGCAGGAGGCCGTTATGAAAAATGGTACGCTCTGTATGAAGCTGCAGCGACATTTTTCTATACTCCTGGTTATGTGACCAAAGGTATTACGCACGTTCGTGACAGTATTGACCTTAAACGCATGATGATTTTTGTTTGGTTAGCAACGTTCCCAGCGATGTTTTACGGTATGTATAACACGGGGGTACAAGCTAACGATGCAATCGTAGCTGGTTATTCAGCACTTGAAGATTGGCGCGTTGCTTTGTTAAATACATTTGGTGTGACCTTAGGGTCTGGGGCTAGTGTATTTGATAACTTCTTATTCGGCGCTGCTTACTTCTTACCTATCTACGCAGTGACGTTTGTTGTTGGTGGTTTCTGGGAAGTATTATTTGCAAGTGTACGTAAACATGAAGTTAATGAAGGTTTCTTCGTTTCTTCTGTACTGTTTGCATTAATCGTTCCGGCGACAATTCCACTTTGGCAAGTTGCACTAGGTATTACCTTTGGTGTTGTCGTTGCTAAAGAGATCTTCGGTGGTACTGGTCGTAACTTCTTAAACCCAGCATTAGCAGGTCGTGCTTTCCTATTCTTTGCTTACCCAACAGATATCTCTGGTGATGCTGTTTGGACTGCAGTAGATGGTTTCTCTGGTGCGACTTCACTAAGTGTGATGTCTCAAGGTGGTTTAGATGCTGTTCACGCTCAATTAACTTGGGTAGATGCTTTCCTAGGTAACATGCAAGGTAGTATCGGTGAAGTATCGACATTAGCGATTCTGATCGGTGGTGCTTTCATTGTAATTACCGGTATTGCGTCATGGCGTATTATTGCAGGTGTGATGATCGGTATGATTGCAACATCATTACTATTTAATGTGATTGGTAGTGATACTAACCATATGTTCCAATTACCTTGGTATTGGCATTTAGTAATGGGTGGCTTTGCATTTGGTATGATCTTCATGGCAACTGATCCCGTATCGGCTTCATTCACTAATAAAGGTAAATGGTACTACGGTATTTTGATTGGTTTGATGGTGGTGTTGATTCGTGTTGTAAATCCTGCTTTCCCAGAAGGTATGATGTTAGCAATTCTATTCGCTAACTTATTTGCACCGTTATTCGATTACTTCGTCGTTCAAGGTAACATCAAACGGAGGCTAGCTCGTAATGTCTAACCAACAAGAAACATTTGGCAAAACGATGATTGTCGTACTGGCAGTCTGTCTAGTATGTTCAATTATTGTAGCAGGCGCAGCCGTTGGCTTACGCCCTCTACAAATCGAAAATAAAGCGATTGATAAGCAAAATAAAATTCTTGATGTTGCTGGTTTAACAACTGATAAAACAGTGTCTGAAATCTTTAATTCAAACATTGAAACTAAGTTAGTTGATTTAGCAACGGGTGAGTTTGTTTCATCAGAAGACCCAATCACTTATGACCAACGTAAAGCAGCTAAAGATCCTGAAACGAGCATTAAGCTTAGTGCAGAGGATAATATTGCTAAAATTGGTCGTCGTGCAAACTTAGCAACAGTTTACCTAGTGTCTAACGACCAAGGCGAATTACAACGTATCATCTTACCTGTACACGGTGCTGGTTTATGGTCAACGATGTATGCCTTTGTTGCGATACAACCTGATGGTAATACTATTGAAGCGATTACTTATTACGAGCAAGGTGAAACACCTGGACTAGGTGGTGAAGTTCAAAACCCACGTTGGACTAACTTGTTTAAAGGTAAAGAGTTGTACGATGAGAACGGTGACCCTGCAATTGAAATCGTTAAAGGCCAAGCACCTGCTGGTTCTAAACATAAAATTGATGGTTTATCAGGCGCAACACTAACTAGTGTTGGGGTTGAGCATACCTTTACTTTCTGGTTAGGTGAGCAAGGTTTTGGTCCATTTCTTAGCAAAGTTCGTGAAGGAGCGCTAAACAATGGCTAAATCAACTGAATTAAAAGAAGTACTTACTTCCCCGGTTGTAAGTAATAACCCGATTGCATTGCAAATCCTTGGTGTTTGTTCTGCACTTGCGGTAACAGCAACACTGCAAACTGCTGTGGTAATGACCTTAGCGGTATTGTTTGTAACTGCTTTCTCTAACTTGTTCATTTCGATGATTCGTAACTACATTCCAAACAGTGTACGTATCATTGTTCAAATGGCGATTATCGCATCATTGGTAATCGTTGTTGACCAAGTATTAAGAGCCTATGCATACGGACTGTCTACACAGTTATCGGTTTATGTTGGTCTTATTATTACTAACTGTATCGTTATGGGACGTGCGGAAGCATTTGCGATGAAAAATGCGCCATTCCCAAGCTTTATGGATGGTATTGGTAATGGTTTAGGTTACGGCTTAATCCTTGTTTTAGTTGGTGGTTTCCGTGAGTTATTCGGTTCAGGTGCTTTATTTGGATTCGAAATCTTACCGTTAATCTCTAATGGTGGTTGGTACCAAAGTAATGGTCTATTGCTATTACCTCCTAGTGCTTTCTTTATTATTGGTGGCATTATCTGGGCTATTCGCGTGATTAAACCAGAACAAGTTGAGCCAAAGGAGTAATTTGAATGGAACATTATCTTAGTTTATTTGTGCGTTCTATTTTCATGGAAAATATGGCACTGGCTTTCTTCTTAGGCATGTGTACTTTCCTTGCTGTATCTAAGAAAGTAAAAACGTCAATCGGTCTAGGTATTGCGGTAATCGTGGTGTTAGGTATTTCAGTACCTGTTAACCAAGTTATCTACTTTAACCTACTGGCACCTGGTGCGCTTGGTTGGGCTGGTTTCCCTGATGCTGACTTAAGCTTTTTAGGCTTTATCACTTTCATTGGTGTTATTGCAGCGTTAGTACAAATCTTGGAAATGATTTTAGATAAATACTTTCCAGCGTTATACCAAGCACTGGGTATCTTCCTACCACTTATTACTGTTAACTGTGCCATCTTCGGTGGTGTATCGTTCATGGTTCAACGTGAATACAACTTATTAGAGTCTGTTGTTTACGGTGTAGGTAGTGGTGTTGGTTGGACATTAGCAATCGTTGCATTAGCGGGTATCCGTGAAAAAATGAAATACTCTGACGTACCAGATGGTTTACGTGGCTTAGGTATTACATTTGTAACGGCTGGATTAATGGCATTAGGTTTTATGTCGTTCTCTGGTATCCAGCTGTAGTTGTTACTGTTGTAGCTTAGATGAATTCGAGGGAATTTATTCCCTCCCAAAACAAGGAAAAAGTCGATGGAAATCTTTCTCGGCGTTGCCATGTTTACAATTATCGTTTTAGCTCTAGTCGTTATTATTTTATCGGCAAAAGCAAAACTTGTAAGCACGGGTGATATTACAATTTCTATTAATGATGATGCAGATAAAAGCATCAAAACCCAAGCGGGTGGTAAGTTATTGGGCGCATTAGCAAATGCTGGTGTATTCGTTTCTTCAGCTTGTGGTGGTGGTGGTACTTGTGGCCAGTGTCGTGTGAAAATCAAATCAGGTGGTGGTGATATCCTACCAACAGAGCTTGACCACATTACTAAACGTGAAGCTAAAGAAGGCGAGCGTTTATCATGTCAGGTGAATGTTAAAGAAGACATGGATATCGAACTACCAGAAGAGATCTTTGGTGTTAAGAAGTGGGAATGTACTGTTATCTCTAATGATAACCAAGCTACCTTCATCAAAGAGTTTAAACTGCAAATTCCTGATGGTGAATCTGTACCGTTTAAAGCCGGTGGTTACATTCAAATTGAAGCACCTGCACATCATGTTAAATATAAAGATTTTGATATCGATGAAGAGTACCGCGGTGATTGGGAACATTTCAAATTCTTTGAGCTAGAATCAAAAGTAGATGATGAAACTATCCGTGCATACTCAATGGCTAACTACCCTGGTGAAGAAGGCATCATCATGTTGAACGTGCGTATCGCTACGCCACCGCCACGTGATCTGTCATTACCTTGTGGTAAAATGTCATCATATATCTTTAGCTTGAAAGCGGGCGATAAAGTAACAATCTCTGGTCCATTCGGTGAATTCTTTGCGAAAGAAACTGAAAATGAGATGGTCTTTGTTGGTGGTGGTGCTGGTATGGCGCCAATGCGTTCTCATATCTTCGACCAATTCCGTCGTTTGAAAACTAAGCGTAAAGCTAGTTTCTGGTACGGAGCGCGTTCTAAGCGTGAAATGTTCTACGTAGAAGATTTTGATGCTATTGCTGCTGAAAATGACAACTTTGAATGGCATGTTGCACTAAGTGATCCACAACCTGAAGATAATTGGGATGGTTACACAGGCTTTATTCATAACGTGTTATATGAAAACTACCTTAAAGACCATGAAGCTCCTGAAGATTGTGAGTTTTACATGTGTGGTCCACCAGTGATGAATGCAGCGGTTATTGCTATGCTTAAAGATTTAGGCGTAGAAGACGAAAACATCTTACTTGATGATTTCGGCGGCTAACCCCGATGATTAACGCATCAATCAAATGGCTAGCCTTAATAGGGCTAGCCTTTTTTATTTCGTCGTGCACTAAACCTGAACCTGCATTATTAAAAATTCAGGGGCAAACCATGGGGACTTATTATCAAGTTACTTATGTTTTATCGAGTGAACAAACATCTAACAAACAACTACTAAGTAATGCATTAAAAGAGTTAATTGATCAACAACTAGAGTTAGTTAACGATCAAATGTCGACTTATCGACCTAATTCTGAATTGTCTTTATTTAATAAAAGCGAATCCACAGAGGAAGTATCAGACGCTACCATCAAAGTGGTTTCTGAAGCTCTTAAAATTTATCAGCAAAGTGGAGGTGCTTTTGATGTGACAGTGGGACCCTTGGTTAATTTATGGGGCTTTGGTCCAGATAAAAAACCGAATAAGATCCCTGACGCTGAATTGATTGAAAAAACTAAGCAAAGTATTGGTAGCCAATATTTATCCATTGATGGTAACAAGCTTATTAAGAGCAAACCCGATTTGTATGTCGACTTATCATCAATTGCTAAAGGGTATGGTGTTGATGCAGTTGCTGAGTTTATGGAGACAAAAGGAATCAATAACTACTTAGTTGATATTGGTGGCGAGTTAAGAGCCAGTGGCACTAAACTAAACCAACAACCGTGGACATTGGCTATTGAACGTCCTGGTGCAGGCCAAGATGTACAACGCCTATTACATATTGGTGATAGTGCGATTGCAACTTCAGGTGATTATCGTAATTACTTTGAAGCAGATGGCATACGTTATTCCCATACGATTGATCCAAAAACTGGTCGTCCTATCAATCATAAGTTAGTATCTGTTACTGTGATTGATGAAAGTAGTATGGTTGCAGATGGATTAGCTACTGCAATTACTGTACTAGGACCTGAAGACGGCTTGGAATTTGCAACTAAATTAAAACAGCCTGTTTTTTTATTGACCAAGCAGGGGGATGGATTTATAGAATCCTTTACTCCTGAGTTTGAACAATACCTTGTAGAGGAAAAATAATGATCTATTTTATTGCTACCTTTGTTGTTTTCTTATTAGTTATCGTTGCAATGGCAATTGGTTATATTGTTAACCAAAAAACCATTGGAGGTAGCTGCGGTGGACTTGCATCTGTAGGTATCGACAAAGAGTGCGACTGCCCAGATCCTTGTGATACCCGTAAGAAGAAGGAAGCAGAAGAACTTAGATTAAAGAAATTACAAGCTGAAACTCGTATTATTTAAGTTTGAATTTATTTCTTTTATTACCAAAGGTAAGCCTCGGCTTACCTTTTTGCTTTTTGTAGCCATTTATCTAATGAATTAGCAAAGTTTTGTTTATCTTTGTCTGAGAACTTACTCGGCCCACCACTAATCTGTCCAATACTTCTTAACTCTTCGGCCATATTACGCATTGCTAGACGTTGTCTAACGTTATCTGGGGTGTAAAGCTCGCCTCTAGGATTAAGCGCTATGATGCCTTTTTCAACCAATTCAGCGGCAAGAGGAATATCTTGAGTCACAACTAAGTCGTTTAACTCCACATGTTGACTAATATAATTGTCGGCGACATCAAAGCCTTGTGAAACCTGTACTGTTTTTACTAAAGGTGTTCTACGCACAGGTAAGGGGGAGTTTGCCACAAAAACCAATGGTGTTTGGGTTCTTGTACTGGCTCTTAAAACCATCTCTCTAACTGCCACTGGGCAAGCATCTGCATCAATCCAAATTGTCATATTTAACCTCAATATTTAAAGGATAAATATAACAAATATTCTAGTGTTAATTAATCGTTAAATTTTAAATTGACTTTAACTGACTGAAAAATAAAAGAATGCTTTAAACTTGATAATAAAATTAATGTTTTTTTTATATTTAAGTTAAATAGCTATTGACACCATATTAAACCTATATATAATAATTTTTAGCTTGAAAGTTCGTTTGATATTTATGTTCTTTGTTCCGTATTTATGTACCGAATCCTATACATCATAAGTAATAGCAACACTTCTAGCCAACTGCCTTAATTTTTAAGGTTAAATTACTCAAATATATTAGGATATACACATGTCTACTACTACTGGTACAGTTAAATGGTTCAACGAATCTAAAGGTTTTGGTTTCATCGAGCAAGAAAACGGTCCTGACGTTTTCGCACATTTCTCTGCTATCGCAAGCACTGGTTTTAAAACTCTTGCTGAAGGCCAAAAAGTACAGTTCACTGTAACTCAAGGTCAAAAAGGTCCTCAAGCAGAAAACATCGTAGCTCTTTAATATTGCTTCGATGAGCATGTAAATGCTCATTCTGATTGAAAAAAAGGTAGGTTATGACTTGCCTTTTTTTATGCGTTATAAAAAATATATTTGTAGATTTATCCTAGCAACAAGCCTTACCAAAAACACTCGAATCACATCATCCTAATAACATGCTTATGTTATATGTTTTCCAACATATAATTAGTGAAGCTATTTCCCATATATTAGGATGATGTGATTTGCTGCAATCCTCAAAAACTAAACTGTTTATCTAATATAATACCTAAGCTTTATTTTTGGTCGTTGAGAAGGCAAGAACACTGTAAACACACTACCGTGTCCAACTTCACTAGACACTTTGATATGCCCTTATATTAACTAACGGACAGAGTATCTAACACCTACACCTAAGCTTTTGTTTTTGGTCGTTCAAAAGGTAAGATCACTGTAAACACACTACCATGTCCAATTTCACTAGACACTTTAATATGACCTTGATGTTGATGGATAATAGAGTAACTAATAGATAAACCTAAGCCGGTGCCTTTACCCATGGGTTTAGTTGTGTAGAAGGGGGTGAAGATATCATTGACTTTACTGGGGTCTATTCCAGTACCTGAGTCTGAGACTTGAATATACAGTTTATGATCTTGAGCGTGCGCTTTGAAAAAGACCACTTTCCTTTCTGACGTTTCCACCGAGTCTTTAGCATTAATTAATAAGTTAACCAGCACTTGTTCTATCTGCGTTTTATTACAGTAAAGCAATGGTAAAGAGCTAGGAATAACTTGTCTAAGCTCCACTTGATCTTGTTTATATTGGTTAATGACGATTGATATTACATTATTCAATATACGATTTGGTTCCTCTTGCTGGTAATTATCCAGCTCACTATCTCGGCCAAAGCTACCCACTTGTTTAACAATTTTTTCGATACGTTCACTTTGAGATGTAATGGCTTTAAAGCTTTTTTCGATTAAATGGTAGTTACCATTTTTAATATTTTCTTGGCAAATATCGGTATGGATACAAATAACCTGTAAAGGTTGATTAATTTCATGGGCGATACCAGCCGCAATCTCCCCTAAAGAGGCGAGTTTATTAGATTGTATTAACTTAGCTTGGCTACTTCTATACTCATCATCAACTTGCCTAATTAAATGCTTGTTTTTCAGATCATTTTTAATGAGTGCAATATTCGACATAGCAAGTTTCACTGTTATTGCAGCTAAAAACGAAACCAAGAGCGATAATATTAAGAATAATCCTTTCTCTTGATGCACTATATTTGACCACACCATTAACGTCCATGTATGGCCATATATGTGAATGATCGATTCCTTAGTAATATTATTGATATGCAGTTTTTGAGGGAGATAATTAAATAACACAGTCCCATTTTCGGAAATAGCAAAGGGTTTAGTGATTTGGTAGGTATCTAACTTATGGTTTAATAACATGCCTAATTGTATTGGTGCTTCAACATAAGCAATCAATTGGTTGTCAATAACAATCGGGAATTGCAGTTTTAACTCAATATTATTATCAGGTAAATAAGTAGCACGGGTGGTATAAACAAAATTAGAGACAACTTGATCTGCGTTTTTAGGGAGATGCTCACGTGTACGTAACTGTCTTCTTTTGTCTATTTCATCATTGGTTTTAATCAATGTGCCCTCTGGTAAATCAAATAAGGATTCATCTACCATTGGAAACAATTTGATGGTTTTTAGAAAACGGTTTCTATTAATCAGAAGGTTGGTGTCCACTTCCCAATGCCCATTGAGGTCATCAATAGAACCCCAATGATTAATTAATAATTGAATCTGCTCTGCATTACTTTCGATGCTATTACGGATGTTAAAAGCAATACTTTTACTCTCCACTAAAATATTTTGCTGTTGTTGTACTTTTTCTTTTTCAGTCAAATGCAGGGAAATGAAGTATGAAAATACTAACCCTAAGAAAAAAACTAACACACCGTATATATTTGACTTCAATTTATTTCCTTAATACACCTGATGCTAAATCCGTCTAGATTAGGCATAATACGTTAAATTTACGACATTTTAGATCAAAGCGATCATTATTGAGAATAAAAGCAAGGAATTTAAATGACAGCGTTAGGTTTTACCACAAAAATAGTGCATTCAGATCATCAATTAGGCCTAGAAGCAGGCGCGGTCCATGCTCCGATTCATAACTCAGTCCCATACGGGTTTAAAGATGTACAAGGGTTAATTGACGTTTTCCAAGGGCAACCTGGCCACGCTTATGCTCGTTCTTCAACACCTACTTTAGATGCATTATGTAAAAAAATTCAGAAAATAGATAACGGTGTTGCAACTGCTGTTTTTTCATGTGGAATGTCAGCTATCGTAGCGACTTTTTTAACACTGTTAAAGTCTGGTGATCACCTTATCTGTAGTCGATTCTTGTTTGGTAATACCACTTCGTTATTAGGCACATTAGAAGGTTACGGTATTGAGGTTACTTTAGTCGACGCAACGGATATTAATGATGTTAGTGCAGCGCTAAAAAGTAACACTAAAATCGTGTTTGTAGAGACAATTGCAAACCCAGTTACACAAATCAGTGCATTAGATGAAATTGGTGAGTTCTGTGTTGAAAATGAGCTAGTTTATGTCATTGATAATACCATTACTTCGAGCTTTTTATTTGATGCTAATAGCGTTAAAGCAAGTCTAATCGTAACATCATTATCTAAATACGTAGCGGGTCATGGTAATGCCATGGGTGGTTCAGTGACTGATACTGGGTTGTTTAATTGGGAAAAATACCCAAATATCTATGAAGGTTACCGTAAAGGTGACAGTAACTTATGGGGCATCAGCCAGATCAAGAAAAAAGGCCTCCGTGATATGGGCGCTTGTTTAAGCTCTCAAGGTGCACATCTTATCTCTGTTGGTAGTGAAACAATGGAGCTGCGCATGGAGCGCCAAGCAGTAAATAGTATGGCTTTAGCTGAACTGTTACAAGCACACCCTAAAGTAGCTAAAGTGTATTACCCTGGTTTAGCTGATCACCCACAACATCAACGTGCTAAAGACCTATTTACTGGTTTTGGGGCTTTATTAAGTTTTGATCTGGTTGATGGTATTGATTGCTGTGAATTTTTAAATAAATTAAATCTAGTGATCAGCGCAACACATTTAGGTGATAACCGCACGTTAGCCTTACCAGTTGCGCCTACTATCTACTTTGAAATGGGCTTACAGTTACGTCAAGAGATGGGCATTAGTGAGAATATGATCCGTTGTTCAATTGGTATTGAAAATACTGCTGATCTACTTGCAGACTTTGAGCAAGCGTTAGCTTAAATCATAAAGGGAGCGTGAAGCTCCTTTTTGTTTGGTATTGATATTGATGAAATATTCCGTTGTATTGTTAATCTCTTTATTAAGTTCTTTTGCATTGGCAAAGGAACAAACAGTACCTGTTAACCAAGAGGCTTTAAAAACCATTGGTGATAAGCTTGCTAATTATGAACAATGCCAGGTGTTAGCTGAGAGTGAAGGTGATGCAGTGATGGCTTATTATTATCAAGATATTAAACAAACAACGTTAGCTGAAAATACCGCTTATAGTGAAGCAGAACTGGCTTATATTAACAGTGAATATAAGAAAGGGGCTTTGTTATTGAGTCATTTAAACAGTGCTGGTTTATTCCAGCTCTGTTTAAATCGATTCGACCCAGTATCTCGCCAATATTACGAAGCTAAGCTTAAAGCCATTAAAGACTAGGTCATAGGTGGGCTTAGCTTAAGATGAGTAGTTAAATTATTCTTTTATTTCGTCTTTTACTTCACCCCAGACTGTTGCCGGATCAACCATTTCAGCTGTTTCTGTTTGCACTGCTTCTTTTGCCGGTTTTACTGTTGCTACTGGCGTTTCTGGTGCTGCTTCTTTTTTAGTCTCTGCTTTTTTAACTCGAATTAAATTACCCGCTAATTTATAGCTATTTAACTGCTTGATTGCAGCCTTCGCTTCACCTACTTTAGGCATCTCAATAAAAGCAAAACCTTTTGATGCGCCTGTTTCTTTATCTAGAACAAGATTACAAGATTGAACGTTGCCGTACTCTTTAAATAAACTCAGTAATTTGTCTTCTGTTGTTGCCTTGGCAAGGTTACGTACTAATAATTTCATGGGAACTCACTTGATTGGATGATTTAGCTTATTTTAACAGGAACTCGTATTGATTGCTGTTTAAAGCATGGAGAATTAGAAAATAGATATTGAAGTATTAACAATTTATTTAATTGATGAAAAAATGGAATAGGTTGGTTTCCTCTCTTTTGCTCATACTTAATCACCTAGTGGTGGTATATTCTCGGCGTCAAAACGTTAAGGGAAAGTAATGGAACTATCATTAGAGATCATCATGTTATTGGTAGCAGTTGCTACATTAGCAGGTTTTATAGATGCAATGGCTGGCGGTGGTGGTTTATTAACTGTGCCTGCTTTATTAGCGGCAGGGATTCCTCCTGCTCAAGCATTGGCAACCAACAAGCTACAAAGCTCCTTTGGTAGTTTTTCGGCAAGTTGGTATTTTATTCGCTCTGGTGTTGTACAAATAAGGTCGATGTGTTTATCCATTGCCTGTACTTTTGTGGGAGCGGCTTTAGGCGCGATCACAGTGCAGCATGTTAATCCTAATCTATTGATGAGTATTATTCCTATTATGTTGATTGCTATCTCTAGCTATTTTCTCTTTTCATCATCGATAACTCCTCACCCAGAAGATAAACCAAAACTCTCGGAAGCGGCTTTTGCCTTTATTGTTGGCGGTAGTATTGGCTTTTATGATGGTTTTTTAGGGCCAGGGACAGGTTCTATTTTTACCGTCTGTTTTGTGGCAATAGGGCGTTATGGTTTAGTCGCTGCAACGGCGCGTACTAAAGTACTTAATTTTACGTCTAATATTGCAGCACTTAGCTTTTTTATTATCGCGGGACTGCCTATATGGGAGTTGGGTTTAGCCATGGCTTGTGGTGGTTTTATTGGCGCAAGAATGGGGGCAAAAGTCGTATTAGGAAGAGGTCAAAAATTGATTCGACCTCTGGTGATTATTATGTCCATGACCATGGCGGTTAAATTACTTTGGGAACAGCATTGGCAATGGCTTCAAGGAGTTTTTTAACTCGTGAATTTTGATAGGTGTTAGGACGCAAACAAAGATGTACAGGTCTAAATAATGGTTGTAATTCAGCAAAACTAAAACAAAATTTATCTTCAATCTTTAATGCATTAACAATGGATAAAGGCACTAAAGCAGCGGCAATACCATTTAATGCTAGTTGTGCAGAGGCTGTATAGGAGTCCATCTCCATTAAAGGTGCTATACCCAGTGATGATAGAATATCTAATTGATAACGATTAGCTGGGTTCGATAGGTCATTAGTTAAGATCTGCGTTGGTAAGCTCGTTAATGGTGTTTTACTTACTAATACAAAGGGTTCTTTCCACAGGAAAATGGCTTTAAGGCCATGATGTGGCGGTAAATGCCCTGCACAAAATCCAATGGTTGCTTTACCTGATTGTACTTTTTCTATTATTCTTGGTGTATGGTCAGTGCTAATCTTGATTGCACAGTCATGCTGAAAATAATCACCGATCATAGATGATAAATAACCCGCAACTAAGGTTTCAGAACAGTTTAATGAGATAATAGTTTGGTCTTGTAATGCATGTTGTTCATAGATTCTTCCTTGTAATTCGTGAAAGGTAGGCCCAACACTGGCAATGAGTTCATTAGCAGCTTCAGTTAAACGAACGTGGCGACCATCAGGCATAATGAGCTTTTTACCTAACTTTTTCTCTAGTAATGCTATCCGTTTACTCACTGCTGATTGGCTAATGTATAGTTGGCTACCAACTCGGCTCATGGTTTTTTCGTTGCTGAGCACTAATAGTGTTTCTATCCCTTCAAGTAACATTTTCTTGTCGTCTCTCTATTATCAGTTTTTTGTGTATTATGTTGATAACACGCCAAATTAACTTACCTCATTAAAGTCAGTTTAGGTAGTGATGAATTTGAGAGAACTATCAATGCTTATGGATTATTTGTACTTATTTTTAATTCAGTTAAATGATTGATTGAAAAATGAACTTTAAGTAATGTGTCGTTATTGAAGTGTAAATTTATTGTCTTGTGTTGAGGGATATATGAACATTGATTATAAGCTTAATGAAGCCATTTCTGTTATTCAATTTAAAACATTGTTAACTAATACTTCTTTAGGAGAAAGGCGACCTGTAGATGATGCTGAATGCCTAGAGGGGATGCTTAATAATAGTAACCTGATGATCAGTGCGTGGTCTGGAGATCGATTAATTGGTATTGCTAGAAGTGTGACTGACTTCCATTTTTGTTGTTATTTATCAGATTTGGCAGTTGATGCAAACTTTCAACAGCTTGGCATTGGTAAGCAATTACAAATTAAAACCCAAGAGCAATTGGGTCCAAAATGTAAGCTAATTTTATTAGCTGCTCCTGCTGCCAATTTATATTATGAAGGAATTGGCTTTAGCCATAACCCGCGTTGTTGGGTATTAGATCGTCATGAAATGATTGGATAGTCTCCAGCGATTAACAAAGTCATCTATCACTCTGGGAGCTAGACTAATCACACAATGAGTGATTAATATTGGAGAGTATTATGGTAGCGGGTTATAAAATCAGTTCAGATCCAAAGCAGATGGATTTGTCTGTGATACATGGTTATTTATCTGGCTCTTATTGGGCTAAAGGCATTCCTTTATCGACCATGCAAACGGCGATTAAT
The DNA here is from genome assembly GCF_003318165.1 of Psychromonas sp. B3M02. Taxonomy (GTDB): domain Bacteria; phylum Pseudomonadota; class Gammaproteobacteria; order Enterobacterales; family Psychromonadaceae; genus Psychromonas. Next base: position 4,458 of record NZ_QOCB01000131.1, on the reverse strand, counting down.
AATTCATTCTGTTTTGGTGTTTTTACCGAAGCAGGGCAACAAGTGGCTTTTGCGCGTATGATCACTGATTATGCAACGTCTGCTTATCTAGCTGATGTGTTTGTATTACCCGAACATCGTGGTAAAGGATTAAGTAAATGGCTTGTACAAACCATTATAGATCACCCTCAATTACAAGGGTTACGTCGCATGTTACTGGCCACCAGTGATGCGCATAATTTATATAGAAAGTTTGGCTTTTCTGCTTTAGCATCTCCAGAACTTTTTATGGAGTTACATCGACCTAATGTTTATCAAACTCTTAGAGAGTAATGTCGAAAATAGTAAAGCATTCGATAAAAATGTAATTAATTGCTTATCAATATGTGGTGATGTTGTGGAAACCTTAGTACATATGTCACCTGATTAAACAATAAAATAAAAAGTGATAGCCATTATTTTAATAATGGATATTTAAAATATCTAAATACAAAAATATAACGGATAGAGGGATCATGGAAGCATTTGGCGTAGTTAATTACATTACTTATTTTTTTGGCGCTTTGTTTGTCATTTTATTACCCGGTCCAAACTCTTTATATGTACTGGCATTAGCTGCACAGCAGGGAAGGCGCGTTGGTTGGGCTGCCGTTGCTGCGGTATTGCTTGGTGACTCTTTGTTAATCATTGCAACGGCATTGGGTGCGGTGACCATACTGACTACTTATCCTGCAGTGTTTATGTTTATTAAATATGCCGGTGCAGGTTACCTCATTTATATTGGATACCAATTGATCAGCGGGGCAATTAAGTCTTGGCGTCAATTAGGTCATGTAGACTTACAAGAAAGCGTTAAAATCAAGAAAACAACTGCAGGACAAGCCTTTAGAAAAGCGTTGTTAGTGAGTTTATTAAACCCGAAAGCGATTCTTTTTTTCCTGTCATTTTTTGCGCAGTTTGTTGACCCAACTTACCCGCAACCTGTTGTGCCTTTTTTAATACTCGCGGTGACTATTCAAGTCTTTAGTTTACTGTATTTAGCGACCCTAATTTATGCCGGTTCAACGTTAGCGGCAGGTTTTAAGAAGCGTAAAAGAGTCAGTGCTATTTCTGGAGGTAGTGTTGGTGTTGGCTTTGTTGGTTTTGCCGTTAAATTAGCCTTAGCAAGCGCGACTTAATAGCTTTGAACCATTACAAAACTGTTGATAGATGATGTTCAACATTAAATATTTGATTGAAATTCAAACAACAAATTTATAGTAATTAAGATAATAGGAAATGAATTCATCTAGGCAATTTGCTATAGTTCTGCCAAATTTATAAATCACTCATTTCGTAGAAAAATTATTGTGCGCAGTTTGATGCGCATATTAAAGAGAAAACTAAATATGGCAGACGCTAAATTTCTAGAGGCAGTCAACTCTAGACGTACATTCGCAATCATCTCTCACCCTGATGCGGGTAAAACAACCATTACTGAGAAAGTATTATTATTCGGAAACGCGTTACAAAAAGCGGGTACAGTAAAGGGTAAAAAATCTGGTCAACATGCAAAATCTGACTGGATGGAGATGGAAAAAGACCGTGGTATCTCGATCACTACTTCGGTGATGCAATTCCCATACAATGATGGTCTAGTAAACTTACTGGATACACCTGGACATGAAGATTTCTCGGAAGATACTTACCGTACTTTAACTGCTGTTGATTCTTGTTTGATGGTTATTGATGCGGCAAAAGGTGTTGAGCAACGTACCATTAAATTAATGGAAGTAACGCGTCTGCGTGATACACCAATCATTACTTTCATGAACAAATGTGACCGTGACACTCGTGACCCAATCGAATTGATGGATGAAGTTGAAGAAGTTCTGAATATCGCCTGTGCTCCTATTACTTGGCCAATTGGTATGGGTAAAGAGTTCAAAGGTGTTTACCATATTCTACGCGATGAAGTGATTTTATATGAATCAGGTCAAGGTCATACCATCCAAGAAGTGCGTATTATTAAAGGCTTAGATAACCCTGAATTAGATAAAGCCTTACCAAACCATGCTGATGATTTACGTGATGAGATGGAGTTAGTGGTAGGTGCATCTAATGAGTTCGATAAAGAGATGTTTTTGGCTGGCGAGTTAACGCCAGTTTACTTCGGTACAGCATTAGGTAACTTTGGTGTTGACCATGTACTTGATGGCTTAGTGGAGTGGGCTCCAAAGCCATTACCAAGAGCAACAGTACAACGTGTAGTTGAACCGACTGAAGAAGTGTTTTCTGGTTTTGTTTTTAAAATTCAAGCGAACATGGATCCAAAACATCGTGACCGTATTGCCTTTATGCGTATCTGTTCAGGTAAATATGAAAAAGGCATGAAAATGCACCATGTACGTACAGGTAAAATGGTCAGCATTTCTGATGCGGTAACTTTCATGGCGGGTGACCGAACTGCGTCTGACGAATCATTCTCTGGTGATATTATTGGTTTACATAATCACGGTACTATTCAAATTGGTGATACATTTACCGTTGGTGAAGATCTAAAATTTACGGGGATTCCTAACTTTGCACCAGAAATGTTCCGTCGTATTCGTTTAAAAGATCCATTAAAACAAAAGCAACTGTTAAAAGGTCTAATGCAATTATCAGAAGAGGGTGCTGTTCAGGTATTCCGTCCATTACGCAGTAATGATCTGATTGTAGGCGCGGTAGGTGTGCTACAGTTTGAAGTCGTTGTACAACGTTTAAAATCTGAATACAAGGTAGATGCTATCTATGAAGGTATCAGCGTAGCAACAGCACTTTGGGTTGATTGTGAAGATCCAATTAAAATGGCTGAGTTTGAGAAAAAAGCTTACGATAACCTAGCATTAGATGGTAGTAATAACTTAACTTACGTAGCGCCGACTATGGTTAACTTAAACCTAGCAATGGAACGTTACCCAGACGTTAAATTCCGTAAAACACGTGAACATTAATATTTTATATTAATAGGTTAAGTGTTTATGATTAAGCGTCTTCGGACGCTTTTTTATAGGTTCGGAGAGAATATGTTTATAGATAGTCATTGCCACTTAAACTTTGATTGCTTCAAACAAGACTTGGCAACATTATTAGCAGAGTTAAAGTCAGCTAATATTACTCAAGTCATTATTCCAGCTACGGATGCCGCACGCTGGCCTGAGATTATCACCCTTTGTGAAAAATATGCTGAATTGTACTTTGCCTTAGGGATTCATCCGCATTTCTTATCGACCTTTAAAGCAGAGGATCTCGTTACACTAGAGTCAACTTTATTGAATTTACATCATCAAGCTGAACATCATTGTATAGCACTGGGTGAGATTGGATTAGATAAGTTAATCGATACCAGTATGGAAACACAAGAGGCGGTTTTTTTAGCACAACTAGCTATCGCACAACGCCTGCAACTCCCTGTTATTTTACATGTAGTGAAAACTCAATCACGTATATTACAACTACTCAAACAAACTAAATTCTCTTATGGCGGGGTTTACCATGCTTTTTCGGGTAGTGAAGAGATCGCCAATGAGTTTATTAAGTTAGGTTTTAAATTAGGTATTGGTGGTGTGATCACTCACCCAACCGCTAAGAAAACGCAAAAGACCTTAAGTAAACTACCATTAAGTAGTTTAGTTTTAGAAACCGATGCGCCTGATATGCCCGTATACCAACAATCAACTGAGTTTAATTCACCGTTAAATATTACTGTTATCTTTGAAGCATTATGCGCCTTGAGGGAAGAACCAAGAGACGTGATCGCACAACGAATTTACAACAATAGCAAAAGCATTTTTCCTATAATAAATGACTAATGTGAGTAATTAGCGTAAAATACCCGATTTTCTAAATATAGTTAGTGAAACATTGTTTCCAGAATAAGGTGATGGTTAATGACTCAATACCCAATGACAGCCAAAGGCGCTGAAATTTTACGTGCTGAATTAGAGCAGTTAAAAACAGTTAAGCGTCCAGAGATTGTACATGCTATTGCTGAAGCTCGTGAACATGGCGATTTAAAAGAAAATGCTGAGTACCATGCAGCTCGTGAGCAACAAGGTTTTTGTGAAGGTCGTATTCAAGATATCGAAGCTAAACTTTCAAATGCCCAAATAATCGATGTGACTAAAATTGCCAATAACGGCAAAGTTATTTTTGGTGCAACGGTAACAATTGTTAATATTGATACTGAAGAAGAAGTGACGTATCAAATTGTTGGTGATGACGAATCAGATATAAAAAGTAATCTTATTTCTATCAACTCACCTATTGCACGCGGCCTAATAGGTAAAAAATTAGACGATGAAATCTCAATTACAACACCTGGTGGCGTTATCGAATACGATATCACTAAGGTTGAATACATCGCTTAGTTCACAAAACTGAACAAAATCAAGATAATAAAAAGCCCAGATTTACTGGGCTTTTTATTTAAAATAAGATTAATACCAATCATAGTAA